>JAYEJE010000233.1:0-6591 GCA_034660415.1 Methanobacteriota archaeon
TGAGGTGGGCTCTGGTACAAGCAGCTCGATCTGCAGTTCGGTGGGACGATCATTACAGAACAAAGTATCAAAGAATCAAGGAACGACGAGGAGATGGAAAGGCAATAGTGGCAATAGCAAGAGAAATTACAGTGGCAATGTATCATATGATCAACCGAAAAGATGGCTATCGATTTAGCACCGATGCGTTTAAAACCAAAAAACTTAAAAAGCTTGAAGGCGAAAGTAAAAAAAATGGGCAAAGATGATGGAAGTGCCTGCAGGAGGTATGAAGGCATAAGGAAATAGGAAATAACGGCTCTACGCATGCAGTGTACCGATGCCATCACTCCGCTTGGGTAAGATCCCTTAGGAGTTTTTCATGGATGTATAGCTAATGGCATCTATGTAATCTTGCTGTCTGCTATACATCCAAATACGGGACTTGTTCCTCAGTTATACAGATACTATTGCTCCTACATCCTTTAATTTCGACTTTAAATCTTTGCCCCGCTCTGTAAGTCCATAGACCGTTCCTCTAGAAGGGTCCTCAATTTGTTCTATGAAGTCTCCCTCTATCAGGAAGCCAAAATGTCGCTGAAAGTTTCTCCAATCCAAATACGCCTTTTTCATGATGCGGGTCTTTTTTGCCCTATTTTCCGCGATAGCGATCACCTCTAAAATATCTAGGATAATATCCCATCTACTCCTCGGCTTTATTTCACTTCTCATTTTTTCATATCATCTCCTATTTTTGGGGGTATGTGTAACGTGCCCTTCCTCAGTGCTATCCCTTTGGTGTTCATCCCCTTTGCGGATACGCACCACGAGCCACCCACCCCTTCTCGACACACTTTATCGTTTCTTTGTATGGTAACTATAAATTGTTACCATATAAAGTTTTCGGTTTTGCCCGATTCGTTATCCTGTTGGGTAACTATTTGAAAAGTCTCCTATCTTCTATTCCATCGCACCAGCAGGAAGAAAGCCAAGCACGTCTAATCTTCGAGACGCAATTGGCGTATGTAGTTGAGTGCACTGACATGTTTGTAACTGAAATCATCCACAAGAGCGCTTATCCCGAAATCGATAAGAAACCAGAGACGGAGTTAGCAGATGCGAAATACGATAGCAAGATAAATCCGCTGGATTTTATATCGAGTATAAAAATTTATATATGATATACCTGAAAGTCAAGAATGAGATAACATGAACGGATTCGAGAATTGCAAATTGTGCGAGTGGAAATGCGGAATTAACAGATATAATAAGGTGGGCGTATGCAACGTAAAACTGCCTGAGATTGCATATACCTGCCTAGCGCAATCGCTTAAAAGTTACTCAATAACACTACTCGGCTGCAATTTTAGATGTCTCTACTGCAATGCTTACCGATTATCGCAATATCCTGATACCAATTGGCTCTATCGCGGTTACGTTGCCCCAAAAGAACTGGCAGAAGAAGCGGTAGATAAATTAAGAGCAGCAGGACTCGAAAAGCTGGGTTTTACCGGTGGCGAACCGACAATACATCTTCCTTATATCGAAGAAGTAGTAATAGAGGCGAAGAAATCGATGCCAGAACTAAAAATAGCATTTACAACAAATGGATTTGCAACCGAAGCGAGTATGAAACGGATAGTCAACATCTGTTCTTACATTGCACTTGAGATAAATGCCTTTAATGATGATACTCATCTGGCTTTAAGCGGCGCTCCTGTTGAGCCGGTCTTAAGAAATGTGGAATACCTAATCGAAAACAAAGCAAAAATAAGGGCTCTTAAAACCGTTGTGGTGCCCGGGATAAATGATAATGAGATAGAAGAAATAGCAAAATTTATTGCTTCTTTCGATACCTCAATACCGTATCACTTAATAGGATTTAGGCCTAGTTTTATGTTGTATTACCATCCGGGACCTACAAGGAAAGAACTGGCGGAGATAGGAAGAAGATGTAAAAGACATTTAGAAAACGTTACGTGGGGCGGTGAATCTCCAAAGGAAGTGCAATTCGATGATTCGGGGGCCGCACTGGCATTGAAATATGCTGAGTTAGCTGGGTGTGTGAGCAAAGACAGGAATTGTGGTCGTTGCAGCATGAACAAAAGCTGTCCTGCAATTTTAAAAGAGCCGTGGTTGAATAAGCAGGAGCGGGATATATAAATGAAAATGTGAAAACTAAAAAGAGGCACTGTAAATGTTCTATTCATTGGCTTGCTCCTTTTCGTTTCGATAATGGATTTCCCGAAGAACGTTTTCCCTATTTTTACTTCTATCTATGGCATCAAGTTCGCCACAAAATTGGCTTCTATCGAACTCGCTGTGTTCATAGGCACAACGGTATTCATAATAACTACAATCTATTTTGTAATGTCCTAAAGTGTAACTCTCGAAGGAAAGCACAGAAATAATTTGAAAATCTACGTAATCTTGGGGATATAAATAATACTTTTATATCACAAGTTATAATAATGGCGTAGGGAGATATATATGAAAATGAAGTTAGCTGCAATAACATGGGGAAGTGATATGGCATTGCTCATTAATGCATGTAAAGAGCTTGGTGTGGCGTTAAACGTCTGGTCGACCTATGACGTAGAAGATGCGAGGAAGCGAAAGGAGTGCATAAAATCCCTTGGAGTGGCGGACATCATCCTCTTACATCCCTCAAATGAGGCATATTGGGATGAGATAATCGAAGGACTGGATAAAGAAGTCCCCACAATCTCTTTTGGACATGATTCTTCCTACTGGTCGCTTTCTAATGTCCCCTTAGATGTTGTTGCAACGGTCAATGCCTACCACACATATGGCGAGGCAGAGAACATAAACAATATGGTACGATACATAGGAAAAAAGGTTTTAGGTCTTGATTATAAATATGAGAACCCAAAAGAGTCGCTGTGGGAGGGCATATATCATCCGGATGCCGAAATTGCTTTCGACTGCTTAGATGACTATTTCGCGTGGTATAAACCCAATCGCAAGCATAAGGTTGGTATTCTCTTCTTTCGTACTTATTGGGCGAGCAGAGACCTTGAACCCGTGAATGCTCTGATTCGCGAATTAGAAAACGAGTTTGATGTGATACCTGTCTTCAGCTATGGGATGGGCGATAAGGAATTAGGCGCCAAATCGAGTGGAGAAGTCATTGACGCTTTCTTTATGGACAGGATTGACACATTCATAAACCTTCAATCGACATTTAATGCTGGAGACGAGGGTGGGACGGTAACAGCACTGAAGAAACTCGATGTTCCGGTATTCCACCCCGTTATGCCATACCATGCGACAGAAGAGGAATGGAGAAAAGATATACAGGGATTAAGCAGCCTGGAAGTTGGCTGGAGTGTGGCGATGCCCGAATTAGAAGGCGTAATTGAACCGATAATAATAGGTGCATTAAAAAGAGATATTGATAACGAATTTGAGCAGCATACACAGATAGAAGAACGGGTGAAAAAGATTGCGCGCCGGGTGAAGAACTGGATAGAGCTGAAAGATAAACCAAAATCAGACAGAAGAGTGGCATTTATCATCCATAATAATCCCTGTGCAAGCGTTGAAGCAACAGTAGGGGGTGCTGCACATCTTAATGCCCTGGAAAGTGCCGCGAGGATATTGAGGAGAATGAAAGAGGCGGGCTATGCTATCGAGCCACCGGAAGATGGTAAAGCGCTTATAGAGACGATTATGGCCCGAAAGGCGATTTCCGAGTTCCGATGGACTACGATAGATGAAATTGTAAATAAAGGCGGGGCACTCGCAATGATAGATAAAGCAGAATATGAAAAGTGGTTTGCTACACTCGCCCAACAAGTGAAGGAAAGAACATGTGAAGCATGGGGAAATCCTCCTGGTGAGGCGAAGGATGGTGTCCCCGCAGCAATGGTTTATGATAATAAGATCGTGGTAACAGGCGTGAATTATGGAAATGCCGTTGTTTGCGTGCAGCCGAAGCGAGGATGCGCGGGTTCACGATGTGATGGTCAGGTATGCAAGATTTTACACGACCCGGAAGTGCCGCCACCACATCAATATCTCGCCACCTACCAGTACCTGGAAAATACCTTCGGCGCAGATGTGATTGTCCATGTAGGAACGCATGGCAACCTGGAGTTTTTGCCTGGCAAATCTGTCGCGCTCTCGGAGAGCTGCTACCCTGATATTGCAATAGGGAATTTGCCTCATCTGTATATCTACAATTCGGATAATCCTCCGGAAGGGACAATAGCAAAGAGAAGGAGTTATGCAACGCTTATAGACCACATGCAGACAGTTATGACCGAAAGTGGCTTGTATGGCGATTTGAAGGGACTTGAAGACAATATTGCGGAATATAACAAGGTAAAATCATCCGATAAGGCAAGAGCACATGCATTAGAGCACATAATTGTTGATTTGATAAGGAAGACGAAACTGACAGAGGAGATAAATCTTGATAAAAGGTTAGAGGACGGCTATTCATTCGCGGAAGTAATAGAACTTGCACACAGTGCTATCACTCGCATATACAACACGCAAATTCCTGATGGCATGCATATCTTCGGCGAAGTTCCCGGAGGTGCTAAGAAGGTCGAGTTAATCAATTCGATACTGAAATATGATTCAGAGCTAAGAATACTGATTTTTTGGCTTCTGGGACTTGATATAGCGCCATCCGAAGCGGAAAGCGAGCTTTTAGCTAAGGTAGATGGCTTTGCGAAGGAGTTTATTTCCGCCTTCTTATCAGAAGAGGAACCTCTTGAAGCAGCGAAGAGGATATTTGGAGGCGAATTTAAGCGGGAAAAGACAGAAAAGCTATATTTGATGTGGGAAAAGGTAATGGATATTTCTTCAAGGATAGAGGCATCGGACGAGATGGGTAGTTTGTTTCATGGCTTTGATGCAGGATACATCGAGCCGGGACCTTCGGGGCTCATAACAAGAGGAAAACCCGAGATACTACCCTCTGGTAGGAACTTTTATTCCCTTGACCCGTTTAAGATCCCAACAAGAGCTGCCTGGGAGATTGGTAAGCAACTTGCAGATGGAGTGATCGGGAAATACGAGGCGGAGAACGGAAAGCTGCCGGAGAACATTGCTATGTACTGGACGGCATCAGACATCATGTGGGCAGATGGCGAGCAACTATCACAGATATTGTATTTAATCGGCGTGGAGCCCGTCTGGAAAGGCGGAAAGGTAAATGGATACAGGATAATGCCATTAGAAGAACTTGGTCGCCCGAGGATAGATGTAACAATAAGAGTGAGTGGAATCACGAGAGATTGCTTTTACAATTGCATCGAACTCGTAGATGAGGCAATAGAGGAAGTTGCAATGCTCGACGAACCGATAGAAGAGAACTATGTGAGAAAGCATGCATTGCACACTGAGAAGAAGAATACAACAGGAAATGAGACAGAATATGCACGTATCTTCGGAAGTAAGCCGGGCACGTATGGAAACGGCGTGAATTTAGCAGTCTATGCATCCGCATGGAAGGAGGATAAAGACCTGTCAGATGTGTTTGTGCATTGGAGCAGATATGCATACGGGAAGAGCTTTTTTGGTGCGGAAGCGCAGGATACGCTCGTTGCGCAGCTTGGAACTGTTAACCTCACTTTCAATAAGACGGTTACAGATGAATACGATCTGTTGGGCTGCTGTTGCTATTTCGGGACTCATGGTGGTCTTACAACTGCGGCGAAGGAGATTTCCGGGAATGATGTGCATGCATATTATGGTGATACGAGGGACCGGGACAAAATAGAAGTACGGAGCCTTGCAGACGAGGTGAGAAGGGTTGTCCGGTCGAAGTTGCTAAATCCGAAATGGATAGATGGGATGAAGCGTCATGGCTACAAAGGTGCTGGTGACATATCAAAGCGGATAGGGCGAGTTTACGGCTGGGAAGCGACCACACAAGAGGTAGATGATTGGATATTCGATGATATTGCAAGGACGTTCGTATTGGATACGGAGATGAGGGAGTTCTTTGAGCAGAACAACCCCTGGGCGTTGGAAGAGGTCGGAAGAAGATTGTTGGAGGCTTATGAACGTGGGCTATGGGATGCAGATGATGAAGTAATAAAAGGATTGAAGAGCGCATACCTCGAGATGGAAGGGTGGATAGAAGAGAAGATGGGCGATGTGAAGGGTGATTTCCAAGGTGGTGCGATTGGGGTGTGAATGTGTATTGAATGAATTACGAATTACGAATTGAATGTTGGTATTTGTTTAGCTCCTTTTTATAACCACAAGATTGCACAGATTTACACGAGAAAAAGAATGAAATTAACATAGTTTAGGTAAACTGTTAGCTATTTTATACCCGAATAATCCCCAGTTCTTGTGTTAATCTTGTGAAATGTCGTGTTTTTTTTATTTATCTATACAAATACGGAGTAGCAAACTGTTACGGGATCAATTTCCACAGCTTAAGGTGTGGTGCCGATCACTTGTGGGCACCATCGTGCTATCATGGGTCAGTGGGGCATGGTGGGGATGTGGTGGAGAAATATATATCGGGACAGAAGGGTTACGAGAAGACAGATACTGTTCCAGTGATAGATGAAGAAAAGGAAAAACTTAGAGCGCACAAAACATGGTACACATCGTTCTATAACA
>JAYEJE010000234.1:0-6455 GCA_034660415.1 Methanobacteriota archaeon
CGAAGAGGACATATACACGGGAAAATGGCGCATACTGATCTTCGAAGATGGCGGGATTTATAACATCACAATAAAAGCAACAGACACAGAGGGAAATGTGGCAACGAGTAGCCCACAAGAAGTCCTGATTCCCATTGACACTGAGGGTCCTAACATGACGGATATACTTGTAAGTCCCACTTCTGCAAAGCCGGGCGACCGAATAAACATCACCGTAAACGTCACCGACGATCTATCTGGCGTAAGAAGAGTCAGTGGTATCCTTACACTCGAAGGCGGTGATCCTATTACAGTGTTCATGTCGGATCCAGATGATGATGGGATATATACCGGAACATGGTCTACGATGATCTTTACGGAAGGTGGGATTTACAATCTTGACATAGTTGCAGTGGATACTAGTCCTAGTAACAATGAGGCAGTAGTCAGAGCGCCCAGTATAGAGATAATCCCAATACCGGTAGATACAGAAGCACCAAGCGTTACAAATATGGTGGTAAGTCCAACTCCTGCGGACTCAGGAACGCCAATAGAGTTCTCTGCGGAAGTCACCGATGCTCTTTCGGGCGTAAGGGACGTTAAAGCAATCATCAGTAAAGGTGGCGAGGAAGTCGCGACAGTGTTCATGTTGGATCGCGAAAAAACTGGACTATATACCGGGACATGGCATACAATGGTCTTTACAGACGGCGGGATTTACAATATTGACATAATCGCAAGAGATAATGTGGGCAATGAGGCATCAGTAAAGGCACCTGATGTTGAGCTGGTGGAAGACCAAGAGGGTCCCGCTATCACAGCCGTAACGGTGAGTCCAAATAAGGTACCGCCGGGAATGCCAATAAATATCATCGCACATGCCGAGGATTCTTCCGGAATACGAAATGTTAAGGCAATCGTCAAGAAAGATGGAGTACCCGTAATAACAATCTACATGCCGCTAGATGCTGAAGCGGGGGGGGGGATTTTCTCCGGGATCTGGCATACGCTACTTTATGAAAAAGCAGCGACGTACTATGCGGATATAGTTGCAACCGATATACGGGGTAACGAGCTTTTAATTGAGGATGCAGCGGCTATAGTAATTGATTCATAAGCTCCTTTTTATAACCACAAGATATAAGTTTAATTTAGGACGCAGATTTACACGGATTTACGCAGATTTATTTTAGTTTAACCATGCTGATTCTTATCATCTGAGTTAATCTGCGTTAATCTGTGTCTATAATAATATAATTTATTTTTCTCCATTTTCAATCGGAATTCTAACGTCGTATGGAAAAACCTGTATAAACACCTGTATACTCCCCCTTTATAACTTTAACCGAAGATACATTCGCTGCCGGTGGGCCATAATGGCAATATTCAACCATTTCATCTACTTTTTCCTTATCTCCTTCAAACACCGCTTCTACCCGTCCATCCTTCATGTTTCGCACCCATCCCTTTAGTGCTCTCATATTCGCTTCGCCTCTCGTAGTATATCGAAATAGAACCCCCTGCACTTTTCCCTTGACAAATACATGCGCCCTAACTTTAGATTCCATTGTTCATACATACAATACGGGCAGATTAATGCTCCGGTCGGGATTCGAACCCGAGTCCTTGGCTCGAAAGGCCGAGATGATTGGCCGAGCTACACTACCGGAGCAAATAATAAAAAAAATCTGCGGAAAGACTTAGATCAGTCTTAATATTATATTCGTTTTATCTATCCGAATAGCGAAGAAAGTCCTTCCATACCCGTCTCTTCTGCTTTTTCCTCCTCTTCCGCCGTCTTCTCTTTCTTCTCTTTCTTTTCCGCCTCGCCCGCTTCAGGAGCAGGCGCCGCTGCCGGAGCTTGTGCTGGCATCGCAGGTGCCGCGGGCGCATATGCAGGTTGTGCTTGCGCCATCGCCTCATCTATGTCAACATCGTTAAGAGCGGAAATCAATGCTTTCACTCTACCTATTTCTGCCTCAACACCCGCTGCTTTCATTATCGCAGTCATTCCATCCTCTGTGACTTCCTTACCCGAATTATGCAAGAGCAGTGCAGCATATATATATTCCATATCTTCGTTTTACCTCCTTCTCTTTTGCTTTTACATCCTATACTCTCTTTTACTATATAAAACAAAAAGAAATGGTTATAAAAAAAAAACCTATCTTTCAAAAAGTTTCAAGAAAGCATAATATTCAAAGAAATATATATACGGAGCCGCTGGGATTTGAACCCAGGTCATCGGGTTCGAAGCCCGATGGGATAGTCCGCTACCACACGGCTCCACAAATATAGTATAGATGGCCTTCATACATTTTAAACTAATTAACGATTATCGCTATAGCTTGCTAATATCTCAAATATAAGTCTTGAAGCGTTAATGCTGGTAATACCGTTATTGTTATCCCGCTTTGGATTCACCTCTACCACATCGCTTGCAACCACGTTCACCCTCTTTATTATCCCACGTACTAAAGCGATCAAGCTCTCGAGCGATAGCCCGCAAGGCTCTGGATTGTCTACTCCCGGTGCTATACCAGGGTCGAGCGCATCAATATCAATTGACAGATACGTTTTTTCACTATCTCTACCTATTTCGTTTAATATCCCGTCTACACCTTTTTCCATTAGCATTGCGGCATCGTAAATTCTTATCCGATCTTTTATTAACGTATACTCGGCTTCCGAAGAAGACCGGACACCTATCTGAAGTATATTCTCAAATCCTACTAATTCCGCTATTCGACGCATCACACATGCGTTGGAAAGTTTATTGTTCTTATAGGAGTCACGGAAATCGGCATGGGCATCTATGACTATCACTTTGGCGACTTCATCACGCTTGTGAAGTGCTTTAACGAGCGGATATGAAATGGAATGGTCACCACCGATGAAGATTTTTCTTCTCGTGATGTCAAATTCCACAATGCGTTTAAAGTTACGCTCTAATATCATATCTCCGGAATCGTAATAGAGCAAATCGGACAATTCGAGTTTATAGTCCCATATGAATGTTTCAAGCAGTTGCGATGCCCTCCGTATCGCTTTTGGTCCTTCCCTTGTCCCTTTCTTAAAGGCATTGCTATCAAAAGGGACACCTATTATTTCATACCCTGCTTTTTCCTTATCCGCTTCTGAGAGCGAGCCCGCAAATTTCATCATATTGCCTTTGGTATGGAGATATTTATCTTAGCTCGTTGTATATGATGTATAACTTCCACATACTTAGCTTAGGACGCAGATTTACACGGATTCACACGGATTTAATTTCTTCTACGTTAATCTGTGTCGACTATAAGATAAAAAGAAAGCGGGGTAAAAATGACAGAAGAAAAGAAATATGTCATGTATGAGGAGAAGCAAAAAGTAGCGACACTAACACTCAACCGCCCGAGATCATTGAACGCATTGAACACCGACTTATTAACGGAGCTGCGAGATTCGCTGCAGGATGCGGAAGCAGATTCCGAGGTGCGAGCAATTGTGATAACAGGAGCGGGTGCTAAAGCTTTCTGTGCAGGTGCGGATATAGAAGAGCTACTTGAGAAAAGTCCCTTGGAAGCAAGCGAATGGTCACAGTGGGTTCAGAGGATAATAACACAGATGGAAAGAATGAAGAAGCCGGTAATAGCAAAGATAAACGGGTTCTGTTTGGGTGGTGGGTTAGAACTTGCAATGGCATGTGATTTTCGGATTGCGTCCGAAAAAGCAATATTCGGTCAGCCAGAGATAAACCTGGCAATTATTCCCGGTGGCGGTGGCACGCAAAGACTACCGAGACTGCTAGGAAAGACAAAAGCGATGGAGATGTTGATGACCGGCGAGCATATAGATGCAGAAGAAGCTTTTCGGTTATCGCTCGTGAACAAAGTCGTGCCGGCGGATAAGCTTGATGCAGCAGTTGATGAGTTCATTAAAAAACTGCTTACAAAAAGTACTGTTACGCTCGGAATAATAAAGGATGCGATAAACAAAGGTATAGAAATGGACCTGGAGCTCGCATTGCAATATGAAGCGGAATGCTTCGGGTCCGCACTTGCAACTGAAGATGCACGAAAAGGGTTAAAAACATTTCTGGAGAAGCAGAAGGCGCCAAAAAGTTAAGAGATGAGTTGTCAGTGCCTGCTCCGGTTTGGCAGGTTGAAGATATTTCTTTGGTAAAGCTTTCTTTTTGAAAGAAAGGTTTATTTATAGCTTTTGTCATTTTCTCTTATTATGAACTTCATCTCGATATTCGACCTATCGCGTGCGGAAATAGAAGCGCTAATAAAAAAGGGGGCGGCACTGAAGCGAGAGCCAAAAGGCGCAAGAATGCGAGACGACCTTAGAGGGAAGACATTAGCACTGATCTTCGAGAAGCCCTCTACACGCACTCGTGTTTCTTTTGAGGTTGCGATGCTGGAGTTAGGCGGGAATGTGCTCAGTTTAAATCGGAACGAACTCCAGTTGGGCCGAGGGGAGAGGATAAAAGAGACAGCAAAGGTGCTCTCATCCTATGTTGATGCAGTCATGATACGGGCATACAGGCATGATACGGTGGCGGAGTTCGCGCATTATGCTTCGATACCCGTAATAAACGGACTGACGGATTTCGAGCATCCCTGTCAGATCCTGGCAGACTTGATGACGATAAAAGAATATAAAGACCGATTAACGGGTGTCAAGATAGCATGGATCGGAGATGGTAATAACGTCTGCAACTCGTTAATTGGCGGTGCTGCGATCATGGGTATGGATATGTCCGTTGCATGTCCAAAGGGCTACGAGCCGGCTAAAGAGCTAGTAGCGAAAGCGAAAAAATTGGGCTGTGATGTGGTCATAACGGAAAACGTAGAAGAAGCGGCAGATGCTGCTGATGTGCTATACACCGATGTATGGGTATCTATGGGCGATGAGGACGAGAGTGAGCAGATAAAGAAGGATTTAAAGATTTATCAGATAAATGAGGATCTGATGCGCGTGGCGAAGGCGGATGTAATTATAATGCACTGCATGCCGGTGCATATCGGAGAGGAAATAACAGCAGGTGTGATGAACTCTATGAATTCAGTGATATTCGCGCAGGCTGAGAACCGGCTACATGCACAAAAGGCGTTGGTGTTGCAATTGCTGAAATAAAGAATAAATTTTGATAATCGGACGCAGATGAACGCAGATAATCAGGATTTTGAGAAAATAGTTTTCTGCGTGAATCTGCGTAAATCTGCGTCCTAAATAGGTAGAAGTTATACTTTATATACACTATCAAATATCATATACCTTTTTAAAGACGTTACTTTATCATTTATCGGGGACGGGAAAAGAAAAAAATGGGTGAGACAGAAGCGAAGGCAGAATTCCCTTTCGACATAAACCCCATGTATGAGGGTGAGAGGGTAAGAAAATCAGGGATGTACGTGGAGTTAGGAGGAGTGAATAAGCCCGGCTTCGAGCTTGTTCTCTTTGAGCCTGACCCTGCGAAGATAAATGATGGTGCGGTCACTCTAATAGGGCCGGATATAGAGGACATGGAAGAAGGCGGTCTGTACGCATATGCGATGATATATCGCGTATCAGGCGAAGAGCTAGAAAAGGACTTGGAGGCAGTAATAGAGCGGCGGGATCATGAGTATCAGGGTTATATCCAGGGCTATATGCATCTCAACCAGCGTGCAGAAATATGGGTGCGGATAAGCAAAGACGCAGTGAAGAAGGGGCTGAAATCTATGAAACAGATAGGTGAAGCGACTATATCGCTTTTTAAGGCAGAACTACCATTCATCGAGAAGATGGAAGCCACATATATAACAGATGAAGAAACGGTGATACAGAAATTAGAGGAAGCGAATCAGATATACGAAGCGAGAGATGTGCGATCGAGAGGGCTTCATGATGAGGATGTAGACGAATTTTATCAATGCTCGCTCTGTCAGTCATTTGCACCGACGAATGTATGTGTGGTGACGCCAGATAGGACCGCACTTTGTGGTGCGATGAGCTGGTTTGATTCGAGAGCAGCCGCGAGAGTTGACCCTGAGGGACCAAATGCATCTATACCAAAAGGAGAGTGCATAGATCCAATAGGGGGAGAATATACAGGCGTAAATGAAGCGGCGGTAAAGCTATCCAGTGGCGAATATGACTCGATAAAGCTGCATTCGTTCCTTGAGAAGCCGCATACGAGTTGCGGGTGTTTTGAAGTTGCGGGATTCTATATTCCAGAAGTAGATGGTATAGGCTGGGTACATAGGGGTTCGAAAGTTTCTGAGACTCCTATTGGCCTACCGTTCTCAACGGTTGCGGGTTCTGTAGGCGGAGGTAAGCAAGTAAAAGGTTTCCTTGGGATTGGTATACAATACTTCTACAGTCCCAAGTTCATCCAATATGACGGCGGATGGCGTCGTGTAGTCTGGATGGCGTCAGATTTAAAGGAACGCGTGGGAGATGCTATTCCGGAAGAGATGAAAGAGTTGATAGCGACAGAGAATAACGCA
>JAYEJE010000235.1:0-27251 GCA_034660415.1 Methanobacteriota archaeon
CACAGCAATAGCCGATGGCGACCTCACGCAAAAAATCACCGTGGATGTAAAAGGGGAGATACTGCAGCTAAAGGACAACATCAACGGCATGGTTGACCGTCTCAATCTAATTGGCGGTGAAGTAGCAAGGGTAGCAAGGGAAGTAGGCGTTGAAGGGAAACTTGGCACACAGGGAGAAGTGCCGGGTGTTGCGGGTGCCTGGAAAGAGCTGACAGATAATGTGAATATGCTGGCTGCAAACTTGACAAACCAGGTTAGAGATATTGCTAAGGTAGCCACGGCATTAGCTGATGGCGACCTTACACAAAAAATCACCGTGGAGTCAAAAGGAGAGCTACTGCAGCTAAAGGACACGATCAACGGCATGGTTGATAAGCTCAATCTAATTGGCCGTGAAGTATCAAGGGTAACAAGGGAAGTAGGGGTAGAAGGGAAACTTGGCACACAGGGAGAAGTGCCGGGTATTGCGGGTGCCTGGAAAGAGCTGACAGATAATGTGAACATGCTGTCTGCGAACCTGAAAAATCAGGTAGGGGACATTGCTAAGGTAGCGACCGCATTAGCCGATGGTGATCTCACACAAAAAGTCACGGTTGATGCAAAAGGAGATATACAGAAGCTAAAGGAGACGATCAACCGCATGGTTGAAAAAGTCAATCTAATTGGCGGTGAAGTATCAAGAGTAACAAGGGAAGTAGGGGTAGAAGGGAAACTTGGTGCACAGGGAGAAGTGCCGGGTATTGCTGGGACCTGGAAGGAGCTGACAGATAATGTGAACTTGCTGTCTGCAAACCTGAGAGATCAGGTTAGAGACATTGCTAAGGTAGCGACCGCATTAGCCGATGGTGACCTCACACAAAAAGTCACGGTGGATGCAAAAGGAGATATACAGAAGCTAAAGGAGACGATTAACAGCATGGTTGAAAAAGTCAATCTAATTGGCGGTGAAGTATCAAGAGTAACAAGGGAAGTAGGAGTAGAAGGGAAACTTGGTGCGCAGGGAGAAGTGCCGGGTATTGCTGGGACCTGGAAGGATCTGACAGATAATGTGAACTTGCTGTCTGCAAACCTGAAAAATCAGGTAGGAGACATTGCTAAGGTGGCCACCGCATTAGCCAATGGAGACCTCACGCAAAAGGTCACGGTGGACGCAAAAGGGGATATACAGCAGCTCAAGGAGAACATCAACGGCATGGTTGATAGGCTCAACGTCCTTGTTGCCCGAGTGAGGGATTCCGCCAATACTATTGCTTCATCCGCTCAGGGTATTGCAGCCACAGGTACCGAGATGAGCACATCCACAACACAGGTAGCAGCATCAGTGGAGCAGATAGCAAAGGGTGCACAGGATCAGGCAGAGAAGACAGATGCGGCATCTGGGGCTGTGGAGCGGATTTCAAAGGCTGCTATTGCGGTAGCCGAGAGGGGGGATGAGGTGAACAGAGCAGCATCTGCTGCAAATAAGAGTGCACAGACCGGTCTTAAAATAGTGGAGGATGTTGTTAAAAGTATGCAGAGGATATCAGAGGTGGCAGAGGGGACATCATCAACTGTTGAGACTATGGCGCATAGGGGCGAGGAAATTGCCATGACATTGGGTATTATCACAGACATCGCATCCCAGACAAACCTGCTCGCATTGAATGCTGCAATAGAGGCTGCGAGGGCTGGTGAGGCCGGCAGGGGGTTCGCTGTGGTTGCCGAGGAAATACGCAAACTTGCGGAGAAGAGCAGAAAATCCGCAGGTGAGATTGCAGAACTTGTGAAGTCTATACAGGAGGAAACAGTATCTGCGTCAGAGGCGGCGAAAACAATGATTGAAAGTGTGACATCAGGCAGAGAAGCAGCAGATAAATCATCTGCGGCTCTTGATAACATCTCATTTACAATGAAGCAGACCTCAAATGTAGCCATGGCGATTTCAGATGCGGTAGCGCAGCAGAAAGCGAGTATTGAATCGGTTGTGAAGATGGTAGAGGGTATTTCCACGATTGCGGAGGAAACAGCAGCAGGTTCCGAGGAATCTTCTGCTTCCGCTCATGAACTAACTTCTGCTATGGAAGACCTTACAACTTCAGGTCAGGAGCTAGTACGCATTGCCGCAGAACTACAGGATGCCGTAGCAAGATTCAAACTCAGTAGTACCACTGAGGAGGTAAAACCAGTCGAAAAAAGTGTTTAAATACGTTTACCATATACATATATATTATTTATCAACGAACGAAAAGGGTGTGGGTGGTATAATGGCTCAACAAGAAAAGAAGGGAGGGTACAAATTTGTCGTGATGACAGCCCTTTTAGCTATTTGCTGCTTTCTCACTTATTATTTTCACGTGGTAGTCTCAATCGAGATTGTTTTTAGTCACTTCTTTTACGTCCCTATTATCGTAGCATCGCTCTGGTGGGGGAGAAAAGGTGTGGGTATAGCGATATTTTTGGCATTCTTGCTCATCTTCAGCCACATTATTGTTGGTATGGAGACGGAGGTCACCTATGATTTAATTCGAGCCGCTATGTTTATTGTTGTTGCCCTAGTGACGGGCATTTTAAGTGAGCGGATTGTGAAGGCACAGAAGATGTCAGACCAGGTTAGTGAGATTGCTAAGGTAGCCACCGCAATAGCCAAAGGTGACTTCACACAAAAAATCACGTGGGAAGCAAAAGGAGAGATAGAACAGCTAAAGGACACTCTCAACAGCATGGTTGATTGCCTCAACGCCCTTATTACCCATGTACGGGATTCAGCCAATAGCGTTACCTCATTCTCTAACGATATTGCCACCGCGGGTACCGAGATGAACACATCCACCACACAGGTAGCGGCAGCAGCGCAGCAGATAGCAACGGGCGCGCAGGATCAGGCACAGAGTATAAATGTGGCTTCCCGCTCTATTGAGCAGATTTCAAAGGCTGCTACTGATATGGCTAACAGGGCAGATGAGGTGAATAAGGCAGCATCTACTGCGAATGATAGTGCCCAGGCCGGCCTCGAAACAGCGGATGAAGCGGTTAAAAGCATGCAGAGAATATCAGAGGTAGCAGAGAAAGCATCTGCAAGAGTTGAGATCATGACGCAAAGCGGTGAGGAGATTACCAAGATACTGGATATTATCGCCGACATTGCAGCCCAGACAAACTTGCTTGCATTAAATGCCGCGATAGAGGCTGCGAGGGCCGGTGAAGCGGGTAGGGGGTTCGCTGTGGTTGCAGAAGAAGTACGCAAACTCGCGGAGAAGAGCAAAAAATCAGCAGATGAGATTGCAGAAGTTGTAAAGTCAATACAGGAGGAAACTGCATCTGCATCAGAAGCTGCGAAAACACTGACTGAAAGTGTGACTGCGGGCAGGAGAGCGACGGATAAATCCGCTGTTGCTCTTGATAACATCTCATTTGCGATGAAGCAGACCTCAAATGCATCCCGAGCGATTTCAGAAGCAGCGGCGCAGCAGAAAACAAGTATTGAATCGGTTGTGAGGATGGTGGATGAGATATCTGCGATTGCCGAGGAGACAGCAGTGGGTTCCGCGGAATCCTCTGCTTCTGCTCAGGAGCTAACCGCTGCTATGGAACAACTCACAACTTCCAGTCAGGAGCTGGTAGGCATTGCCGCGGAACTTCAGGATGCAGTAACAAGGTTCAAACTCAGTGGTGACGCGGAAGAGGTTGAAGCAGCCAAAAAGCGCTAAGCTAAGAGAAGATAAATAAATGTCATGATGGAGGAAAGAACAGTTGCAGAGGATGAAACGGAAACGTTTGTAATCTTTAGGCTCGGAGATGAAGAGTTCGGTATCGATGTGATGAATATAAAAGAGATTGCAAAGCTATCAACAATTACTAGGGTCCCCCGCTCACCGGATTTTATTGAGGGCATAATAAATCTCAGGGGCTGCCTGGCAACAGTCATAAACCTCAGGAAGAGGTTTGGTTTTATGCCTAAGGAGATAGATTCCAGTTCCAGGATAATCATAGTAGAGAGAGAGGGCAAGGCTTTTGGCATGCTTGTTGATGCAGCAACAGAAGTATTGAATATTCCTGTATCTAATATTGAGACAACGCCTGAGATGGTTACAACAGAGATTTCTAAGGAGCATCTGAAAGGGGTGGGCAAGGTTGGTGACCGGCTCATCATCTTACTTGACCTGAAACAGGTGTTGGCAGAGAATGAAAATGAAATAGAAGAAATAAAGAAGGAGGACAAATAGGAAATGGAAAAGATAAGAGTATTGTTAGTAGACGATTCTACGTACATAAGGACGGTTCTTGGTAGCATAATAGTCGATGCGGGATTTGAAGTTGTTGGCGAAGCCGCGGACGGCGAAGAGGCTATTCGGAAGTATATGGACCTCAAGCCAGACATAGTATTGATGGATGTTATAATGGAACCTATGGACGGAATGGCTGCGACTGAGGCGATACTTGATAAAGACCCTGCGGCACTGATATTGATGGTTACTGTGTTGGAAGATAAAGAGATACTTATGGATTTGACAAAGATAGGAGCAAAAGGCTATATCACGAAACCTTTTTCGAAAGAGGAAATAGCAGAAAAGATAAGGGAAGTTATAAAAGGAGGGAGCTAAAGTTGTCTGAGACAGGAGTAACAGAATTCGAGAAAGAAATGCTGGAGCAAATATTGAAGTCTGCTACTTCAAAGGCAATGATTTATTTGCAATTCTTTATCGGCAGAGTGATCAAAGTCGAATCGCTATCCATTCACTGGACTGCACAGCAATTAAAGACAGGCAAGGATTCTGTTATATCCCAGATAGAGTTAAGAGAGGGAAGTGATCTGGTTGGAAGCATATACCTCATATTTCCATTTGAAATTGTGCACCGACTTGCAAAAGATATGTATGATGATTTGATCCCGGAGATTTCTCAAAAACATGTTTTAGATATGGCTGAGGAGATGACCAATATTATCTCTGCACCACTCAGTGAGGCCGTGACTTTCTTCCGCCATACAACAGTCATTCCTTCGGTTGCTCGTATAGTGAGCCAAGAGGAGTTCAAATCCTTGCCGGTAACAGATGCTTTGGTCTTAGAATTGGAAATAGGTAGCGAAATGAGTGGGAATATATATTTTGTGATGGAAGCAGAGACAGTAAAGAAATTAAAGCGAACGCTGAAAATGCGGGAACGTGAATAATAGAATGATAAATGTGCTGGTGGTAGATGACTCATCACTGATGAGGCGGATGATTTCAGAAATGCTTGACTCGGCATCAGACATAAGAGTAGTTGGCACTGCTAAAGATGGGTTGGAAGCAGTAGAAAAGACGGAAAAGCTCAGGCCTGATGTTGTAACGATGGACGTAGAAATGCCGAAGATGGATGGATTAACTGCTTTGTGTTGCATAATGGCGAAAACTCCGGTACCCGTTGTGATGCTCACAGCAATGGGCAAAATAGAAGCGGACCTTGCTGTAAAATCTCTTGAATACGGTGCAGTGGACTTTGTATCAAAACCCAGCAAGACTATCTCTTTAGACGTAGAAGAGGTGAAAGAAGAACTGATAAATAAGGTCCGAGCTGCCTCAACAGTGAATGTGAAAAAAATGGCTTTCAAAGTTGTGGAAAGAAGATACATAGATAAACTGTTAATACCACCGAAAACGGACAAAAAAGTTCTGATTATTGGTGCTTCCACTGGAGGACCGCAGGCACTATCAGAAATCATTCCGAAATTTCACAGAACCTTCCCATTAGCTGTTTTAATTGTTCAGCACCTGCCAGTTGGCTTCACAAAAAGCTTTTCCGAAAGACTGGGCTGGCAGACTTCTATCGCAATGAAAGAAGCGGAAGATGACGATCTTATAAAACCGGGTCATGCATTCATTGCACCATCTGGTTATCATACCGTAGTAAAAAACGGTAGGATAAAATTAAATAAGAGTCCAAAGGAGAACAGTCTGAGACCAAGCATAGATGTAGCAATGAGCTCCGCAGCAGAAGCATACAGAGACAAGGTTATTGGCGTGCTGCTCAGCGGCATGGGAAAAGACGGTGCGGAGGGTATGAAGGCAATAAAGGAACGAGGCGGAAAGACTATTGCGCAGGACGAACACACAAGTGTCATATTTGGCATGCCAAAGGCTGCAATAGAGGTGGATGCTGTGGACAAGGTTGCGCCACTGCCAGATATTGTTGATGAAATAATGAGGGTACTGTAACTATGCTTATCTGCCATCAGCTTAGCACTAAAGTGTCTTTTTAGTCTCTAAAATCTATCCCGTTTCAATTTATGTCTCAGATCATCGTTAGTAATATTCTCACAATTGCTTACCGAACTCCCTATCCAGGATTGCCATCACCTGGTCCTTGTTTTGTATGCTGCTTGTGGCCGCTACGACTTTACCATTCTTGAAATACACCGTGAATGGCAATCCCATGAACGATGCACATTCAGGCACATTTCTGATAAAGTCCGCCGCGGGGATGTCAAAATCCTGGTCACGGAATGTGACATGCGGATATATCGGTTCCAAATCTTCCATAACACCAAAGACGGGGACGCACATTGGTCCCATTCTGCCACAGCAAAGCATGACATTTTCATTGCTTTCCAAGACTTCCTTAACTTCTTGTTCCGTTTCTATATGTTTGATATTTGTGTTCAACATTTTACTTCCTCCTTTAAATATATATATTGTTCAAGATCCATAGCAGCCATGCATCCATGTCCTGCAGCCACAACCGCTTGTTTGTAAACCGGATCACAAACATCACCACAGGCAAACATGCCCGGTGTCGATGTTCTGGTAGAACCCGCTTCAACAAGAATAAAACCATTCTTGTCCGTCTCAACCAGCTCTTTGAAGGCTTCACTTTGGGGATTATGTCCGATGGCCACGAAAATACCGCTACACGGGATTTGCTGAGTTTCTCCTGTTTCACGATTCTTCAGGACGGCGCCGGTTACAGTATTAGCACCGATTATTTCTTCCACAACCCAAGGAATTAACCACTCGATTTTCGGATTCGCCTTTGCCTTTTCCATTTCTGCAGGGACAGCACGAAAATAGTCCCGCCTGTGAACAATCGTTACCTTGCTCGCAAATCGGGTGAGAAACACAGCGTCTTGGATAGCGGTATTCCCTCCGCCCACAACCAGAATTTCCTTATCACGGAAAAAAGCGCCGTCACATGTGGCACATCCTGACACGCCTTTACCGTAAAATTTCGGCTCCGTGGGAATATCCAGACGCCTTGCTTCGGCTCCAGTAGCAATTATAAGTGTTCCCGTTTCTATTCTTTCGATGCCCGTATCAACCTCAAAAATGTCATTCACTCTCTTGACCTTCTCGATTACTTCCATTTTGAAACGTGCCCCGAACTGTTCTGTCTGTTTCCGGAACCTGTCCATGAGTTCCATGCCTGAGATCGATTCGGGAAAACCGGGATAGTTCTCCACCTCAGGGGACACTATCAACTGGCCGCCAGGTACGAGCCCTTCTAACACCAGTGGGTTAAGCCCTGAGCGAGCGGTATATATTGCGGCCGTCAAGCCAGCAGGACCCGACCCTGCAATGACTACATTTTCCATATCTTCATTTCCCATATTGTTCTCCTTTTTATTGTATATAAAGCATAACTCTTGTATGTTTAATTTAGGACGCAGAGGTACACGGATTTAATTTCCTCTGCGTTAACCAGCGTTAAACTGTGCCAATAATCGATTTTAGTTGGATATTATGCTTTCCCGTTACGACCATGTCACTTCCCGTATTACTGACAATGTCTTCTCCACCTCATCAACCGATTTAACTCTGTACTTCACTTTGCCGCCATCCATAGATGTAATACTCTCAAGGGCTTTTTCTCCCTCTGTATCATAAGATGCTATTTCCTCCTTTTCATTACCGTATATCGCTACTTTCCACTTATTTGCAAGCCCTGCTTTTATTACCTCCTCAATGGTCAAAAGCGCCCCCTCTTTTAGCTCCATCTTTATTTTACCTCCTTTACATTTTTAAACTATTTCACTTTTATATTAAATAAATAAATAGTAATGATGGAAACGAGTGAAGGATATAGGAATGTTCCCTTTATTACACTGTCACTATCAGAGCCAAAACCACATATTTGGATTACCCTTTCAGGCTGCAACTTCAAATGCAAGGGCTGTTTTAGCATTGCTCGTGACCCGGTAGGCGAGTCGATGACTGTTAACGAATTAATAACCGTTATAAAAAGGTCAAATTGGATATATAGTAACATTACGCCGCTTGAAGGGGCTATAATAACAGGCGGTGAACCTACATTGGACAAGAACTTTTTGCTTGATCTCGTGCGAAAACTCAAAACAAAGGTTGATGTGAAACATATTACACTGTCCACAAATGGATATCTATTGGATCAAGAGTATGTACGAGTCTTGAAGGGTTCTGGTCTCAATGAGGTTAAGCTTGACATAAAAGCCTATACTAATTCAATCCACCGATGGTACACTGGCATGTCCAATCGCACGGTTCTCGAGGCTGCGAGACATCTCTGTGAAAGCGAACTCGAGTTCAGGGTTGAAACTGTCTTGATGCCAGGGATAGTAGATGTGGAAGAAATCGAGCGAATAGCTTCTTTTTTAGCGCGGATAGACCCAGGAATAAAGTATAAAATCATCAAGTTCGCACCAGGAGAAGCGAGGGCGAAAGTAACGAGAAGACCGAGTGATGAAAAGATTGAACGTGCGGTTAATTCCGCTTCAAAATACCTGAGGAATGTTGCAGGGGGCAAAGCGTGTGTTCAGCAGTTTTCTACTCCGGAACCAAAAGAAGAGAACACGAAGAAATGGATCAGAGTATATCCAGATATGAAAACAGAAGTAATAATCGCAAAACCAGGTGGGTTTGAAGTATCGTGAATGGCATCAATTTTTTATCCTAATTTGGTAGTTGGTATTTGGCATTGTGATTTATTCCTCAACTTTCCGCTTGCCTCCGGCCGCCTTGCATCTTTCGGAATATAGTCGGACAGATTACACATGTTATTATCGCAAGTAATATGATTGCCGATTCCATTGTTGTATCTATCAATCCAAGTTCCAAACCAACAGCAGCCATCGCAATTATCAAGCTCAATCGCGAAGAAAGTAACACACCTGCGGATATGCTATCCTTCACTGAATAGCGAACGAGAAAAAGCAGTGACGGTGCTAGCTTCACCACAAATGCGATTACAAGAAGTATTGGCACGAGATAAATCCCACCTCCGGCTAGTGCTCCCAGATCAAATTGCATGCCAACGCTTATAAAGAATATGGGTATGAGGAATCCGTAACCAATCCCGAAGAGTTTCTGCTCGAGCACCGTCCCACCGCGGAACAATATGGAAAACATCACCCCCGCGAGAAACGCACCCAGTATAGCCTCGACATCAGCTACCTCGGATATGGCAACGAATACGAGCAATAATGCGAAGGCGGCCCTTACTCCCATCTCTGACGGATGGTCGGATTTAAACCAAGCGGAAAGACGCTCGGGATAATGCCAAATCGCAAGCTTACCCACGTAATACACGGCGAAAAACAGAATAAAAACGAGCGCAATTAAAAATAGCTCCCCTGTGATTCCTTTTTTAAACTGTATCGTGTAGACCGTGAGGAGCAGCATGGTAGTAAAATCAGCAATGAAAGCCGATATGAGTACCGTCTGCCCAAACTCACTCTTTAACATCCCTAGTTCCCGAAGCGTGGGGACGATTAATCCTACTGAGGTGGTTGAGAGGGCAAGCGCAAGATAAAAGCCATAGCCCAGTTGATGTGTCAGGAATATCGAAATGCCAAGCGTGAGGATGAATACAAAAGTTCCGATGATGAAAAGTTTCGCTCCATGTACCTCAACCTTAGAAAAATCTATCTCCAGACCCACTAAAAACATCAGAAATATAAGTCCAAAGCTCGCAAGAAAATCTATTATTAACATCCCTTCCCCTTCGATTGAGAACCCTAAAAGCCCAAGTAGGATTCCACATACGATCTCCCCAACCACTGCCGGAATGCCTATTCTGCCAGAAAGAATTGGGATGATGAAAGCAAAGACCGCTATCACCAGTAAGAGTATATATGGACTTATAGTCATGGGCGTCACACAACGGTTAGAACAGAACAGGGTGCATCGTTTACTATTTTCTTGATTAAATCAGCGCGGATAATGCCCGATACTCGCCAGGGGACCACGGCAAGCTCGTAATTACCACTTTTCACCTCCTTTATCGCTTCTATCATTGGATTGCCCTCCACCCATTTCTCAATAATATGCACGTTCCCTTTTTCTCCCATTTTCCTTATTCCATCGATCAATTCACCCGAAACAGTCTCCAAAATGAGTAAATGCAGGTCGGAACCGCATAGATGCGCCATCTGAACCGCGTATCTCCCAACGCTCTCTGAGGTCTCAGAAGAATCCAGGAGGGCAATAATGCGTCCGTAATACCTGAATGTTCGTGCTACAAGAACAGGACAAGAAGCGCATTTTATTAACTTCAAAACAACACTTCGTTTAAATATTTTATCCAGTATACCCAGCTCTTCATGGTCTATTACTATACAGTCGGGGTAATATAGGTGCTCTTTTACATGGTCTATTATTATACAGCCAGGATAATGCAGGTTTTTTTTTATAATAGCCATTAGTTTTTCCTCTTCCAGAAATATATTAAGTGGTACACCCATTGCCATTGCCCGGGATTTCATTTCTTGCTGGTCTATATCCGCAGATGATACAGTAGTGACCTCAGCCCTTGCTACGGAAGCAACAAATAAAGCTTCTTTGAACGCCTTTTCTACCGTATTTTTATCCAGTATTGGAACGAGGATTTTATGGAAAGGTGTGAGATTTGCCCCGACACCAAAGCGCAGCAGATCCCCAATGATGGTTGCAACTATCTTTGTAGGAAACATGAGATATTGAATGCCCAGCTCCCGGAACCTCTCCCTGTCTTCCGGGTCTTCCACTCGAACAACTATCTTAGGGACACCGTGTTTCTTCGCAATAGCTGCGGCTCGGTAATTGACCTCATCATCACTCGTGAGCGAGATAAAAGCATCGACATCTGACAAACCCACTCGCTTTAACAGCTCTTCATCACTTCCGTCACCGATAATCACCTCCACCCCCTCTAATTTTGAAAGCTTTTCTCCTTTTTCCGGGTTTATCTCGATAATCACAGATTCATGCAACTGTGCAGCCAACTCTCTTCCCGCTCTCCCACCACCAACAATGATATTTTTCATTTATTCTTCTTTCATTCCGCTTTTGATAGAACTAATAGAAATTACCCTATTCTAGTTTAAAAATCTATTTATAGTGCCGTGCATTGCAAAGATTTATTTACTGTGAGCGAGAAGGAAGAAAAATGGAGGAAGAGGGTTTTCTGCTTGACATTGATTACATAACGGAAAAAGACGAAAAAGGTACTGAAAAGCCAGTGATAAGATTATGGTGCCAGAGCGAAGAGGGTGCGGATTTTATCGTTTTTGACAAGAATTTTGAGCCTTATTTTTATGCGTTTCCTTCTTCCCCTAAAAGTCACGATATAGAAGGAAAAAAGAGACAGATAGAAGAAATAGCTATAGCTAGAGAAGATGAAGCGATAAGAGTTAAGCGAGTGGAATTTTGCCAGAAGAAATTCCTCGGGGTCAATCAGAACGGCTTAAAAATTTTCGCTTCTCATCCGAGACATGTTCCGCTACTGAGAGAGGCCATCAGTAGGGTGGGTCTTACCGTGTTGGAAGCGGACATTCTATTTGCAATTCGGTACCTGATAGACAAGCAGTTGAGACCTTTTGACGGTGTAATTGTAGAAGGCGAAGAAGTAGCATTGAGTTATGGAACAGCTATTCGCGCTTCAAAGGTGATTTATAATAAGATGGATGAACTCCCAACGCTAAAAATTCTCGCTTTTGATTGCGAGATGGCCACTCAGGGCGGGTATGGCATGCCATCTCCTGCAAGAGACCCGATAATAATCATTTCCGTTGCATATTACGAGGCAGAAGAGGTAAAGTCAAAGGTGTTTGTGATAGATGATGAGGATTATGCACGTGGCGACGATGAAAAGCTACTAATGGAGTTTTTGGACTTTGTCGGACATTTACAGCCGAACATCATTGTAGGCTATAATTCAGACGGTTTTGACTGGCCGTATATACGTGAACGTGCGAAATTGTACGGGCTTCGTCTGCGTTTGGGCGCAGATGGCAGCACGGTTCGTTTTGAAAAAGGGGGGGCATTGCCGGGAGTAAATATCCGAGGCAGGCTAAATGTAGACCTTTTTAAGCTTGCAAAGCGAGATCTGGACAGCGTGAAGGTAAAGAAATTAGAGAATGTAGCGGAATTTCTCGGCGTAGTACGTAAAACGGAGCGCGTGAATTTATCGCCGCGCGAGATTAACGAAAGCTGGTTTAATGCCTCTGCGCGAGAGCGATTATACGAATATGCAAAAGCAGATGCGGTCAGCGCGTTGGGGATAGCCACGAAGAT
Source organism: Methanobacteriota archaeon (assembly GCA_034660415.1). Taxonomy (GTDB): domain Archaea; phylum Halobacteriota; class Syntropharchaeia; order Alkanophagales; family Methanospirareceae; genus Methanophaga. Next base: position 12,480 of record JAYEJE010000235.1, read on the forward strand.
GTTACCGCTACAAATCGAACTTTCTAAAATGGTTGGTTATCCGCTGGACGAGCTAGCAAAGATGGGTAGAGGCCGCCAGGTAGAAGCTTTTTTGACTGCTGAGGCATTTAAACGGGGAGAGCTGGTACCTCCAAAAGGCGGATCGGAAAAGACATTCGAAGGCGGTTTCGTGCTGCCGCCGGAAAAGGGCCTGCACGAAGATGTCATCGCTCTGGACTTCTCTTCTATGTACCCTACTATCATGATCTCTTTTAACATCTCGCCCGATACTTTTGTGGCTGCGACGGAAGTCGGAGACGAAGAAGTCTATGTCGCACCAGAAGTGGGCTATGCATTCAGAAAAGCGCCGGATGGATTCTTTAAAAGAATAATGAGCGATTTGATTACGAGAAGGAGAGCGATAAAAGCGGATATGAAAAGCTATGACAAAGCGAGCGATGAATATCGGCTGTTAGATATACAACAGCAAAGTGTCAAGATACTCACGAACAGCTTTTATGGCTATACCGGCTGGAGTGCCGCGAAGTTTTACAAGCGCGAATGCGCGGAAGCGACAACGGCATGGGGGCGCCATTTCATAAAGCGTGCAGTGAAAATGGCGGAAGAGTCCGGGTTCAAGGTTATTTATGGCGATACCGATAGCATATTCGTAAAATTCCCGCTTGAGGTTGAAGGCGATAGGAAAAAAGCGATATTGGAGAAAGCGGAAGAAATTTCCGCGCGAATAACAAAAGAACTCCCGCTTGAACTCGCATTCCAGGATTTCTTCAAAACCATCTTCTTTACGGGAAAGAAGAAGCGGTATGCCGCGCTTACTGATACGGGTGAAATCGTGGTTCGAGGATTAGAAGTGCGCCGTGGAGACTGGTGCGAGTTGGCGAAGGAGGTACAGACAGAAGTAATAGAGCTCATCTTAAGGGATAAAGACCCGGAGAAGGCTATGGCATATGTTAAAAGCGTAATAAAGGACTTAGAGCGGGGGGATTTACCCGTGCATAAACTGATAATTTACAAAACGCTCACCCGAAAGATAAGTGCGTATGATACGAAGCAAGCGCATGTTATAGCAGCGGAAAAGGCTTTGGCTTCTTCGTCGCATATCGCATACGAAGTGGGCTCGAAAGTCCCTTACGTGATATTAAAAGGCGCAGGGAAGACAAGTGACCGTGCTTTTCCCATTGATATTATGGAGCGAAGCGAAAGGAACGAAATATACGCGGAGGGGAGAATATATCAGATTGACATCTCTTATTATCTCCTGCATCAAGTAATACCTGTTGCCCATAGGGTGCTGCAACTTTTTGGTTATGTCACTTCATCTTTTGAGGTGGGGGGGCAGAAGACATTAGGGGATTGGTTTTAATGATGTTAATAAGGTCAAGTAACCGAAAAGCTTTTATATACCCACCCATTATCTTATCATGGTAATAAAAATGGCTGAACTACCTATAGCACCTGTAACCAGGTTGGTGAGAAATGCCGGAGCAGAACGAGTAAGCGAAGACGCAAGTGTAGCACTAGTAGAGATTTTAGAGGCAGAGGGCGAGAAAATAGCTGCAAAAGCAGTAAGCCTCGCTAAGCACGCCGGACGGAAGACAGTAAAGAAGGAAGACATCGAAGAAGCAATAGCATAAACCAAAAAGGGTATTTAAAGGGGAATTAGTAAATTTACCCTTTATCTTATTTTTTTCTTTTCATCACTATAAATCGCTCATACTTAATGCTTTCATTCTTCTTAGCCCCGCTATCTCATTTATGACTTCGGCAACCGCTTTAGGCACTAATCCCTCCCAGCTTTCGCCGTTCAACATTCGCCGTCTTATCTCGCTACCCGAATATTCCTTTCGGTTAAACATAAGCGGAACACGTACGTCATAGCCACGCTCCTCAAATAAGCGTTCTATTAACGGGTTATTTGTATATGCTACATCCACAGGTGGTATCAAAGACTCGACATGCGATACCCAGACGGCATTCCAATTAACATCTAAGATAGGGACAATGTAAAAGTTGGCGATGCCTTTATCGCGTAATGACTTTGAAATCATTAGATAGCGCTCTCCAGCAGTAAACGGGTTCTCTAACTCGTGGCTTCTTTGCGCGGATCCGATGCAGATGATGATCTCGTCCGCTTCCAAAGCTATCTCTTCTATTACAGAATGGTGGCCGAGATGGTAGGGCTGAAATCGCCCTATGTATAGCGCTCTCATTTTAGCACTCGCTCCTATCTTTTATATGCCCTTACTTCTAACTAAACATACGTAGATGAGGTGATTTGAAATGACTAAGGTGGTATTATTTTTAGCTACGGGGTTTGAGGATATTGAAGTTGCAGGTATTATAGATACACTCAGTAGAGGCGGAGTAGAAGTAGTAATTGCTGGTCTACAAGCAGGAGCTATTGAAGGCAAGTATAGAATAAAAGTGGTTCCTGATATAGCGATTGAGGAGATAGAGCTCGAAAAATACGATGCCGTCATTTTACCGGGGGGATACCCGGGCTATGCTAATCTCGGAGCGGATAGAAGAGTTTTAGACTCTGTCAAAGAAGCATTTGAAATAGGGGTCTTCGTGGCTGCAATTTGTGGGGCACCCTCGGTCTTAGCAAAGGCGGGGGTATTAAAAGGTAAGAAAGCGACAATTTATCCGGGGATGGAAGCGGAGTTGACTGGGGCGACGCCCAGCAATGAGCGAGTTGTAGTTGATGGCACTGTTGTTACCAGCCAGGGCCCGGGTACGGCGCTAGAATTTGGAGTGAAATTAGTGGAGCTATTAGCAGGCGAGAAGAAAGCCCGAGCGCTTAAAAAAGAACTCGTAGCGAATTTTTAAGAAAGAACAAAACAAGATAAAATAGATTATTGACACAGATTAACACTGATTAACACAGAATAAAAAAATAGAAGGAGGATAATCAAAATCCTCCAAATCATCGCCCCTTCCGGTCCAGGCTAGACCAGTCCTTACGACATCGTTGCCATAAACGCAGCAAATATTGCTCCGATGATGATTGCTGGAATGATTATTGCGAGAATCACTGCGAGAACCGCCTTTCCAGTAGATAGCTTATGGAGTTGCCTTATCCCTACAATTCCAACGATAAGCGCCCATATCCCTGCAATGATGCTTACGATTGGAATCCAACCCAATAGACAGCTTGGTGTCATTCCGTACATCACTGCTTTTATCGTCTGTCCTATGCCATTTCTACCGCCAACGAGGTATACCCAAAGGTGTGACCAAAGCCCAATAATGAAAGCCTCCATTATTCCACTAACGAGTACCCCCAAAAAAAGGACTACTGCGAACAATGGTCCCATCGCCGCTCCTAACTGTTGAACTTCAAGCGGTAGAGCTCCGGGTGGTAGAAACTCACTAGACATCCCCAAAATCCACTGAAAAGCTACTGCCCCTATGATTGCAGAAAGTACTGCATATATCGCCAGAATGACGATGAAATATTTAAAAGCATCGCCAATCGTGTCTTCCTTAGAGACGTCGAATGTTTCCGAAGGACTGAACAAAAACCCCTTTATTCTTTCTCTTATACTCAGTACCATTTGTGGTCACTGAACTACCAGAAGTAGATTACCCTTTATAAACCTTTCGGTTATGTTGTGTATTGTCCATTAATGTCTCTATCGCAGAATTATTATCGCCGGATGCGCTTCACAGTTTCATCCTACCTACATCCACGTATCTAATCCCCTCAGCTATGGTAAACGCGAATATCATCCTCTTCCTTACGCCGTGTGCGAGCCTTACTGCCCTTGATAGTTCCGGTAATGGGAAAACATGCTCTTCGGAAAGTACGTGGACTAAATACAACGAGTGTTTCAGTTGCATTGCTTTATACACCCGGAAATGTGAACCGAACTTAAACCCAGTCTTCACCATCTGTCCCTTTTCCATCAAATCCGCGTAAACTGCATATTTAGCTCGGAAATCCGTTTCTATTGTGCTTGCATATTCGATGAATCGCTCAAATGGTTGAGAGTTGAGAGTTGAGAGTTGAGGCGCTACTTCCATCTCCAGCATACCTTTTCTCATCAGATAAGCAGCTTCGAGAAAAGAAAGCAGCAGCCGCTTCTCCTTCGTTAAATTACCATAAAAATATGTCCTGTAAAGAGTCTCCGCCAAATCACCATCCCATAGGACTACCCGATCGCCGAACAGGCTCGCTTTTACTTTTCTTAGCTCTTCTTTTCTCGCTTCCGACTTCTCAAACTTAGCGTCTTTCACTTCATAGTATGTGATGTCGCTTTCTTCATCAACAACCGCAATAATAGGCGCTTTTCGCATGTTACGAGCTAAAATAAGCAGCTCAACTAATTCTTTTAACGATATAGTATCGCTTTCCGAAAGAATACGGATGAAATATCTCGCGGGTTTCTCTCCTGGCTTAACGCCGCGAGGATAAAGCCAGAAATCTACTCCGCCTGGCTGTACTACATAGCCTCGCTCTTTCAAGTCATTGTAGACGAGGTATCTCAATCCGAACTCGGGAGAGATGGCCAATGCACACTTCAAGAACTCGTCCGGACTCATCTCTTTCCCTTCTTCATCTTTTATCTCTATCTTATCGGTTTCAAGCAGACCCGCAGCTTCTTCCAACTCTAACCTGCCTCTTTTCCTGCCGTGCCCTTTCACAGGAGACTCCGTTTCTGATCCCACTACTATAACCTTTCCGCCTGAAAGTACTCCTTGCATCGTTTCTTTTATTACTGATTTCATTTAAGAGATTTTTATTTATATTGGGGAATCCAAATTCTTCTGTCTAATAGATTTCACGGGTTAGGTATTACGAAAAAACCGAAAACTTTATATCCCCAATAACCGCTACTATATAGTACTAGTACCCTTGAGAGAGGGGACTATGAAAAGGCAAAATGAAAGCTGCCGCGAAGGGCGGCGGAAAAAGGATGAAAAAAGTTAGGGGGTGATAGATGAAAAAATGAAACATAATTATGATTGGGCGCGAAAAAATGCGAAGACGATATTGCCATTAATGATTGTTGCAGTGCTATCGGTATCACTGGGGTGTACAGCGGTAACAGCAGCGGAAGACTTTGGAGGTTGTGAGATGTGTCACTCAGATATTGCCGAGACTTTTTCGACAACACTTCACTACACCGGTGCGGGGATGATGAACGAATATGTGAGGCATTCGGCAAAAGAGTTTGGCATAGACATGGATGAATATTATACAAAGTGGAACTGTTCTAAATGCCATATCACAACTTGCGAAAAGTGCCATGTGGGATATGAAGCCGAGATGGGACATGGCGACCAGACTCAAGAGATAACCATAGATACATGTGACCCATGCCACAAACCGAAGCAGACATCGACTTTTGTGGGCGATATGGCAAAACATAAGGAACCGGGACCTCACGCGGATGTCCATTATGAGAAGGGACTTATCTGCACAGATTGCCATGGTGCGACAGAGATGCACGGTGATGGAACCTACTACAAATCTATAGATGAGGCAGGTGTAGTAAAGGTAAAGTGTGAAGATTGCCACGAAGCTTCTGATATAATGGCGCACACAATTCACGGCGATAAACTTGACTGCACCGCTTGCCATACGGGGTGGCAAATGAACTGTAAAGGCTGCCATCTGGAAACCAGGCCACCTTTTTCTAGTGTATCTGACGAGTTCTATCTCGGTGTGAGAGCCGACGGCAAGATAACGCCTTTCCTTAGGATGGAGTCGGAATATAAGAATGAGACCAATGTAGTATATGGTGCGTACTTCACGCATACAATAACAAAAGATGCAAAAGACTGCGCATTCTGCCACGAGAACCCAGAAGTGCTTTGTGAAGGTGTAGAGGCGGCTATTCACGAAGAAGGAGCTTCATTTATACCACAAGAGATGATAGACAAAGTTTTAGCTGTAGATCTATCAGCGGCAACTGAAACACCAGCGGAAGCGGCAACTGAGACACCAGCAGCAGCGCCCGCGGAAACACCAACAGCAAAACCACCTGGTTTCGAACTAATATTCGCAGTGATTGCAATTGCAGTGGTTGTAGTTCTTGCAAAGCGGAGACGTTAATTAAACAAGGGCAAGGGTCTTGGCGGACTTGGTTGGACCCTTATTTTTTTATTTTTTATGTTTAGCAGAGTGAGAAAGAAGAAGCGATAAAAGATGAACGTAAAAGGATTGGTGGTCAAGCTGGACAAGCAGGATAAAGAACTGCTACAGCTATTACAGGATAATTTCCCGGTGGAGAAAAGACCATGGGCTAATTTAGGGAAGATACTCGGTATCCCAGAGGAAGAGGTGCTATCACGCATCCAACGGCTTTCCTCTGATGGCTTTATCCGTAAACTCCGCACGATCCTCGATGCCAAAAAATTGAACACATGTTCCTCTACGCTGATGGCGATGAAAGTGCCTGAGGAGAAGATGGAAGGGGTTGTCAATGTCGTTAATGAATACATGAGTGTAACTCACAACTATCGCCGTGAGCATGACTACAATCTCTGGTTTACCGTTACAACATGCGGTGGTAAAGATTTAGGAAGCACGGTGGAAGAGATAAAGAGAAGAACCGGAATCATGGAGCACGACATCTTAGACCTCCCCACTACCTCGGTGTTTAAGATAGACGTCCGGTTTAAATTCACCAATGGCGGTGTAAAAGCGATGACCGGGAACTCTAACGGGAATTCTAACGGAAACACTAACGGAAACTCTAGCATGAACAATGCGGATACGATAAATAAGGCTATTATACACACCACGCAGGAAAGAATACCTTTAGTGAATGAGCCATTCGCGGAAATAGCAAAGGAGACGGGGATAAGTCAGGACGAAGTGATCGCGCGGTTACAGGAGCTGATAAGTGTGGGTGTTATCAAGCGATTAGGTATTTCGGTCAACCAACGAAAGGTAGGCATCGTGGCTAATGCGGTAGTGGCGTGGAAGGTGCCTAGAGAGCAGGTGAAACGCGTTGGGAATATGCTGTCTGCATATAAAGAGATAACTCACTGCTACGAACGAGTGACCGTGCCCGGAAAGTGGGAACACAATTTGTTCACTGTCATTCACGGTTACAACCGGGAATCCGTAGAAGAACTCGCTAAAATGATGTCTGAAGCCATTGGCATCTCTGACTATCTGGTCATGTTCAGTAACGGTCAATTTAAACGGACAAGTGTTATGCACCCATACTAAACTAAAAACACAAAGTAAGAAAGGGCGAGGGAACTCACCCCTCTTCTACTTCCACTCGGTCTCTTAGACTTTCTCTTTTATTTCCTCCGCACCTTCAACTATTTTCTCTTTTACTTCCTCCGCAGCCCCACTGACTCTCTCTTTTAGTTCCTCCTCAACCGCAGTGGTTTTTTCTTCCTTAACTTCCTCTGCAAATCCTGCTTCTCCTGCCTCAACATCCTCAGCGATTTTTTCTTCCTCTTCCTTAACCTCTTCTATGCAGCCCATAGACATCGCCATAACTAAGATTGCTACAACAATACCCGCAAAAATTATAGCTCTTCTCTTTTCCATAATAATCACCTCCTAAATACATCCAGCCATTAAGTACACTACAAAGCTCCTGCCCATTTACATCACCGTATTAATTTATTTAATTTGATAGAGTATAACTACCTATATCTATATAAATTTTAAAATGCTTGTATCATGTTGTAAAGAAACCGGTATCAGCTCCTGTATCAGGCATCATTTCTTAGTAGTACGATTTCCACGCGGTCGATATGGACACCAGGGCTCCTCGGCTAAATAGTCACCTTTTAATTCCGCGGGCTCCTGCAAACCACCGCAGACATCTACGAAACTTGTCAAGCCATATGCCCGTGCGCGACAGCCGCCGCAGATAGCTCTGTATTCACATATCCTACACTTGCCTTTTAAGCTGTCTAAGTCACGAATCGCTTTTAGTACCGGCGAATTAAACCATATATCTCTGAAATGTGTTTCTCGAATGCTACCAAGTCTTATAGGTAGATAAGGGCATGGAGTGACTTCGCCAGTGGGATAAATGCGGCAATACGCGAGCCCTGCAATACAGCCTCGTCTCCACTTTTCCAGGCTTAATCCCTTTTGCGATGCAATACGCATAAATTGAGGCGCGCAAACAGGTCTGATGTCAAGCTTATATTTACCGTATGCTATCTTATCAAGGGTATCCTCAAGCATCTGCTCATACATCTCCGCCGATACATCCTCTATCGCTTTTCCCCTGCCAGTGGGTACAAGAAAGAAGAGGTGAAAAGAGCGTGCTCCATGTTCTTCCGCCAGCGCCATTATATCATCAATTTCAGCGTAGTTCTGCTGCGTCACTGTTGTATTCACCTGAACTGTTATACCGTTCTCTATGCACGCATCAATACCTTCTAATGCGCGTTTCCATGAATCTTTAACGCCACGAAACGCATCATGCCGCTCTGGAACGGAAGAATCAATACTGATAGCAACAGCCGTTACACCACTGGATTTTAGTTCCTTCGCAACGGAATCCGTTATGAGTGTTCCATTGGTGCCCATCGCCACTATCAAGCCCTTTCCTGTTGCGTAACGAGCGAGTTCAAAGACATCAGCGCGGAGCAGTGGCTCTCCGCCACTTAATATAAGGATAGGCTTGCTTACCTCTGCTATCTGGTCTATCAGCATCTTCCCCTCTTCCGTGCTCAACTCCCCCTTCCCTGCCCTTTCTTCTGCATCTATATAGCAGTGAGGACAGCGCAAATTACAAGCGAAGGTCATGTTCCAGGAGATTAGCCGGAGTTGCGGATGTTCTTGGCTATTTTCGTCAGACATGGTAAACCCTCTCAATGTAGATACTTACATATACTATGTATTTGAATAGTAAAAGTGAGACTGGTGTATACTTCACACCGCCGCAGATTGAGCTTTTTCAAACCTCTGAAACTATAGCGTAAGTAAAGAGTCAAGTTCCGGTTTGTGAAGGGTATCAGTCTGATTAAGGCAGTCAGGGATAGCATTTTAAAAACCTTAAACTCCGAACTGTAAGACGGCATATGTCTTTATGACTCAGTTTTTGGCTTTTCAGCCAAAGGGCCCCCATTTTACACTGAACAGGGCAACTGCGATGTCCCACCAGGGTGGTGGGGATTATAATGCAGAACAGGAGATTACCTATCGGGCGTATTCGGTAAAGGTAGATGAGGAGATGAATCTCACCTACTCTCCCGTGAACTTCACTTTCGGAAGTCCTACGCTTGACTTCAGCTCGAAATGGAGTTCGAATCTTTGTAGCAAGAATTATAAGTCGGTGAAGAAGTGGAAGACCGCCTTTAGCAAGTGCTATTGCCATGCGGACCATATTTAAGAAAGATACCCATAGCTATGTAACTTCGTCCCAATCCACGCTGGCAATACACTCAGCGGTGAATGGCACTGCACATGTAGGTGCAACCATCAAGTCTCATAAATATTCACTAGACATAGAGCTATCAGAGGACAATGTTGGTAATTTCACGCTAAATGAAGAGCGGGTACTGATTAAAAAACTGGCGGATTTAAATGACGTTTATATACCATAAAATTTATATTTGATTGAACCAAAAATGGTAATAGAAGAAGTCCTCTTATTATTCGCTTTAATCTTCCCCTGGCTCGTGCTTTTATCCTGCATCTTGCTGGTTCTTGATTTTATCCTGTTGTTAAAGGTAAATGCCAAACACGGAGAGAAGAATAATTTTAAACTCACATTTATAGCTTTTTCCATTGCCTGCCTAATAGTAGTAGTCTCATACATCATGCTCACTCAATCTTTCGTGAATGATATTTTTTCGTTGAAAGAGGTGTACACATACAGTTCATCGAGCTTGTCCCTCCCGTATAAGGTAGGAGACCCATGGATAGGGAGCAGCGGGTCAATGCTATTTGTAGCTTTCTTCTTTGTGCTCGTATATTTTGTGTTCCGGTTTAAAGGATTAGGGAAAGAAAGCGAGACTCGCACCACCGCGTACAAAATACTGGACATCTTCCTTATCTTCCTCCTTCTCGTCACCTTGCTTCAGAGCCCTTTTGAGCGCCTACCCATAGTGCCCCCGGATGGTGCGGGGCTCAATCCACTGCTGCAAACGTTTTGGGTGCTTGTTCATCCGCCCGTGGTCTTTTTTGGTTATGTATTTGTCTTCTTCGCATTTGCACTGACGCTGGCGGGAATGATAACAGGAGAAAAGCAAGAACTAAGAGCAGCTTTAAAACGTTCCTTGTATGCAGCCTGGCTGTTTTTGGCGCTTGGGATAGCGCTCGGTGGTTGGTGGTCCTACGAAGTCCTTGGGTGGGGCGGATACTGGACTTGGGACCCGGTAGAGACGGCATCTTTACTGCCCTGGTTTGCTCTCACCGCGTACTTTCACCTGCCTGCAAAGAGCAAAGATCTGGCGAAAGAGTTCACGCTCATGATTACGTTTATTATGATTATCTTCGCCACCGCTCTTACTCGGGGCGGGTTATTGGAGTCTGTTCACGCATTTGGAAAATCGCCTGTCGGACCAGTGCTTCTGCTGTTCGCTTTTTGCGTTTTTTTATGCTTTCTTTATCTTGCGATAATAGCGAAAAAACCGCTTTATAGCTTTGATATTGACACTTCTTCACTTTATTCTGTCTCTATCTTCGCCGCTTACTGGTCGCTGATGTTTTTGTTGGTTATATGCTTCTTCGGCGATGCTGCGCCAATAATCGGCGGTGTTTTCAGCGAGAACCCCATGAGCGCTACGAGTATACAATTTTATAACAATTGGTGCTTCCCCTTCACGCTCGCTTTCGTGGCTGCTTTATTGGGTTGCAACAGCGCTCTGAAATTAGGGCAATATATCATGCTAATCACGGCGGTGCTGTGTATTGGGCTAATTTTAGCATTACTCGGTGGGCCAACGTCGAATCCGCTGACAAATTTCGGGCTTCCGCTATTAATCGCAGCGGGATTTGCTATCGCTTATAATTCCGCTAACGTAATGCAAAGGAGGAACTCTTTGCAATTATGGGGCAAAACCCTTATTCATCTCGCAATCATTATCATACTAATAGGCGTTTTTGTCACTGCAATTGACGCTGCTAAGGACCCAAAAAGCTTTCTCGCAGAGCCAAATTCCACTATTGATATTTTAGGGACACAAATAGAATTTGGAAATTTCACTATGTTTACTGATATGGGGCGCGTTTACTATCCACAGCATGGTTTCGTAGGCCCGGAATACACAGCACTGAGAATGGATGCTCTAATTAAAGAAGGGGAGGAAGTCCATCAAGGAACTCTGTGGATGTACTTCTATGCAAATCAGGGGGTCGTGTCTAAGCCTTTAATTATCTCCTCTCTTGCAGGAGACCTATATGCATCTATGCACCCAACAGAATCCAGCTATAATGCCTTATTTTATGGCCTTATGGGCAGTACAGAAATCCAACCGGAAGAGTTTGTCGTCAAGGTAAAGAGGATCCCCTTGATTTGGCTTCTCTGGTTTGGAATAGTGCTAATGGGAATTGGGATGACTATACTAATCGTCGGAGAACTAAAAAGTAAAAAATAAAAAACCAGAGAATTTATTATAGCTCTTTATGATTCTCCGGTGGATGACAGACCATACAGGTTTCTTGCTTAACGTCTACATCGTGGTCGTCGTGACATGCCACACACTCGTGTCCCGCATAACTGGGGCTCTCGTAGGCCTGGTACTCACTGATTTCATGTGCTGTGTGCTTGATTGTCTTATGGCAATTAAAGCACATGATAGTGGGGTCACCGATCTTTTCTAATACTTTCATGGCTTCCTCCCCATTATGGCACTCCAGACAATATTCATTCTTGGGAGATGCAGGTGGCCTTTCTTCTATCTCTTCTGCCATCTCTTCAAATCCCTTTCCTTCCATCAGCCATTCCGCATGATGAAGGGCATGTCCCATATACATGAACATTTCTGGGCCATGAGGTTTATGGCATTCGTGACAGTCTACGCCCATATGCACGGACTCGTCCAGAGAGATTTTAAAGGGCTCCATTTCGTGACACGTCGAAGCACAGCTCTCCGGTTTGTGCATCGCTTCCATTTGCGCCGGCACTATAACCGCCGCGCCAATGAGGACACCAAGGGCAACCACTACAACCAGAGCAATAATCACCTTCTCACCCAGTTCCATACTCTACCCTCCTAATTGTACTTTTCACTTTCATTTTTATATCACTACTCCAAAAGGTATTAATCACCTTTTGGCAAGGAGCACATATAAACTTTTCGCTTTTTTTACATCACGAGAAAGAAAAATTAGAAAGCTTTATATATGGGAAAAAATCATTTAGTGAAGTGGTGATGCAAATGGAAATATTAGGAAGAATACGCGGATTCGCGTTCAACCCGGCAAAGGAATTCGCAGCGGCAAAGAAGGACACGCTCATGGATGCGTTCAAGTATTATATCCTTTTGCTGGCGGTACTAGCAGCAATACTCGCAATTGTAATGGCAGTAGCGGTATCAGTAGCGGAATCAATAGTTGAATTGCCGATGTTAGAGGGATTCGCATTTTTGCTTGGTGCAGCGACTTTTGTGGATATACTCATCCTAGGTTTCTTTGCCGTGCTCTACATCATAGTATGGCTTCATATTTGGGTGTACTTGTTTGGCGGTAGAAAGGGGTTAAAGGAGACTGCAAAAGCGGTTACGTATGGTGCAACGCCGTGCTTGATGATAGGTTGGATTCCAGTAGCGAACGTCATCATCGGCCCGATATGGTCACTTCTAGTGGTAATTAACGGTGTGGTGGAGCTTCAAGAGCTTTCGCCGGGAATGGCTATTCTTGCTATAATCGTTGCAATCTTAGTGCCCGTGATAGTAATTGCCGCAGTCCTTGCCGCGCTTGCTGTCCCCATGATGCTCTAAACTAAATGGTTATTACAGCTTAACGTTAAGCTCTTCCTTTAGCGTCTTGAGTACAAGCTCTGAATCCACCCGTTCTACACCTGTGATTCCTTTTAATTTCTCTATAATAGAGCCACATTTACCATGTCCTACACACTTGGAGATGACGAGTAGGTCAAAATCACCAGTTACGTGGTGAACGCAACAACTCGCTTCTATCTCCGCCATCTCTTTCCCAACCTCTTCAATACTATATTTCTGCTTGATTTTTATCTTGGAGATTAGCGTAACCATGCCGATCTCAGAGGTATTAAGAGTAGTAGTATAGCCACAAATAATGCCTTTTTCCGTTAGCTTTTTCACTCTATCGCTTACAGTGGCAGTGCTTACGCCTATCTTCTGCGCAATCTTAGTGAAAGATTTACGAGAATCCAACTGCAGTTCCTCCAATATCCTTTTATCTAAACTATCCATGCTATCCTCCTTTAATGCGAGCAACAATGGCATTTATCTTAGGTGTATATATAATATATGACGTAAATAGTTTGTATTTAGCTTATATAACTCAGTAAAAAATCCAAATACCAAGCATCAAATTACAATTTGTAGTTTGAGATTTATGACACCACTCGCTATTGAGCAGTTACGGGATTTTAATGTGTGAAATATGCTACTACCTCCGTTTTTGAAACAGAATCAATCATGACAAACCCGTATCGTTCGAACTGAACCACATTTCCGAGTTCAGAAGCGATCAACGGCTCGCCTATGCCTTCGTCTATCCCTTCTGGTCTCTTTACCCGAACATTTATATTCTGTGTGGGCGCCCATTGGATAACTGGTACTTCTGGTTCGGGATCTATAACCTTGGCCTGTAATGGGTTAACAGACACTATTTCTACAGTGCGGAGGTATTTCAGCCGTAATTTCTTTTGCCCCTCTTCTATCTTCGCGAAATCATCGCTACTTATGTAAACTGTATCGCCGGTTCTTATCTCCCGGTAATCAGCTCTAGAAGGATGTTTCAAAGCCTTAACTACGAAGGAATTCCCATCTTTTAGCTTCATCGCTTTCGGATTACGCACAAAAAAATATCGCGATGCATGTGCATCCACGGCTTTCCTGTTCTCCGCGTACAAATTCTTCATACTCACCGCTATGTCTGTTTGTGTAACGCCGATAGAGATAAAGAACTTACGAATCGCTTCTGACCGAAACCCTCTTCTACGTAGTGCTTTTAGCGTTGGGAGCTGTGGATCGTCCCAGCCGTCATATTCGCCGCTTTCTATCTGTTTCCTTAGCTCGGAAGTGCTGAATTTACCGAATTCTTGCATCTTTATCCTACCCCAGAGTATTGTTCTTGGATATCGCCAGCCGAGATAGTCATATAGGAATTGCTGCCTCAGTCCCGATTTCATCAGGTCCTTGCCCCTTATTATATGCGTTATACCGAGCAGATGATCTTCTATCGCGGATTCAAAATCCAATGTTGGCCATACCACATATCTGCTGCCAACCCTGGGATGATCTTTTTTTAAAATCCGGAATGCAACCCAATCTTTTAAAGCCGGGTCCGCACTTGCCATGTCTGTTTTTATCCTCAGAACCGCTTCCTTCTCTTCATAAGCGCCCGTTAGCATCTTCTCCCAATTGTCCATATTCGCCATAACGCTAACAGCTCTGTGAGGGCACGGTTCTTCCCGCTCTTTGTATACTTTGAAAGCATCAGAAGTGCAAAAGCAGACATACGCCGCGCTCTTTCTTAGCAGCTCCTCGGCATATTTGTAATATATATCTATACGATCAGATGCCACTACTACTTCGTCCGGTTCGGCATCTAGCCATGCGCAATCTTCAAGGTACCAGTCATAAGCATCTAATAACGGGCGCTTTACGACAGGATCTGTATCATCAAAC
>JAYEJE010000236.1:0-6437 GCA_034660415.1 Methanobacteriota archaeon
ATTCTTTGATAATCTAAATAAACTAAATAACCTAAATAGATTATTGCTCCACCCAATATAAATCCAAGAAATACACCAATCCATTTTTTGGAACGACTGGTTTGCCACCAATCCCACCAGCTCAATCCCACACCTTTTTTAATCAACTCAGCCCGTATCAAGTTCTGATAAGCATCTGCACATTTGGGATTTGATTCTAGGGCGTTTTTAAAATTCTCAATAGCTAAGTCAACACAATTCAATTTGCCATACGCATCCCCCAAGTTAATATAAACCAAAGAATCTTCTTTCTTAACCCCTTTATTAATCCTTATTGCTTCCTCAAATTCTTTCTTTGCTTCTTTGTATTTTTCTGAATCACATACTGAAGCCCCGAGATTATTATGAACCATAGCAAGTTCCTCAGCAAGCTCCGGCTCATTCTTTATCGCTTCGTAAAATATCCTTATTGCCTCCTTAAATTCCCCTTTTGCCTCATCGAAGCTTTTTAATTTGCCTGCTAACAAAGTTCCAAGATTGTAATGAGCTCTGGCAAGATCCTTAGCAACCTCAGGTTTTGTCAATATTAATTCTCTTGATATCGCTATTGCTTTTTCATACTCACTTTTTGCTTCTTTGTAACGTCCCCACTCTTCAAAAAGCGTTCCAAGATTGATGTGGATCGAAACTTCATCTGATTTTTTCGGTTTTAGCCTCAGTCCTTCTCTAAATTCTCTTTCAGCTTCATAGTAACGTTTCCAATTATGCAGTAAAACCCCAAAATCGTTATGCGTCCAATAGTCGTCTGGTTTTAGCCTTAAAGCTTCTTCAAATTCTTTCTCAGCATCTTTATAACGTTCGCTTCCCAATTCTACCAATAGATTCGCAAGATAACAGTGATATTCAACATCATCTGGTTTTATCATTATTGCTTCTTTAAATTCACTTTCTGCCTCGTTATATCTTCCCAAATCGTGTAAGCAATCACCAAGTTTTTTATGGGCACTATCATTTTCTGGTTCTATTTCTAAAATTCTTCTGAGAATTTTCTCTGCTTTTATTGGATCTGACTGCAAAAAATCTTCTCCAACTTTATATAAATCTTCAATATCTGATTTGCCAGCGAATTTTAAAGCTTCGGAGATTCGCTTTTTTTCAATAAGTTCCCTAACCTCTGGATTCATTTTTGTTATTCTGCTATTTTAGCTATAATTTATTTGTTTTCCTTTCTCATATTATTTGAGCTTTGTTATTCCACTCAAAATTTGCATTAATCCAATACAACCAAGAATCACGTCTGAGTACTAATGGGATATCCATTTCCTTTTATTTATCTCTCCTCTATTTCGCTTTCCGATATTCTAAGACCTCCGTCTCGCTCGGCAACATATAGAGGACCTCGTCCCAGGGATGCCTGTATAATCCGGAATGCAGTCGTTTCTGGTCCAGATAGTGCCCGATCATACCGATTGTCCGCCCTAATACGAATATGCCATTGAGTGTGCCGATGTCTATTATCTCGTCTATTTCATCCTCTGTATATATCCCCGTAGAGTGCATGATGTCAACGAACACTATCCCTACGCACCCATCCACATTGAATATGAGATTGTTCTTCTTGGCCGTTGTTATCTTCTCCACCTCAAGTGCAAAGTCCAGCAGCTTATGCTTTGGTAGATTGGCGAAAGCCCATTCTTCAAGCAGATTTACTCGCATGTCCGGGTTATGCACGCTTTTCACCCTGTGCCCGATCCCCGGTATATTTATGTTCTTGGCTTTCATCTCGTCCACAAACTGCCTCGGCGTGAGTCCTCTCTCCAGAGCATCTTTAAAGTACTTAGCAGCACCGTCTATTGCACCCCCAAATCTCGGCCCTATTGTCAATACACCAGCTGCCACAGATGCCGTTAAGTCCTTGCCGGCCATGGCGGTCACAATGGTATTGTGCGCCCCGCTTACACATGGACCGTGATCTGCTGTTATCATGAGTGCGAGTTCCAAGAACTCAGTAACATACTTTGGCAATCGCTTCTTAAACCACAACAGGGATATAACATCTCCCACGCTGTACCCGTCTCTGATAACCTCACTTATAGGTATGCCCGCATAGAGAAGTTCATCACCCCTGTCGTCTGAGATTGTGCTAATAATGTTGGTGGACCGTCTCATAGTCCTGGGGTCATAATCCACAGGTATTTCTCGCGGTGTCACCTCTTCCTTCTCTTCTATGATACCTTTTGCCTTTAGATCCTCATATACCTTGCGTATATGTTTATCGAAGTCATTGTAGGAGTTGGGTACGTATGCTCCAGCTTCTTTGAGTGCGGCGTTCTTTGCGTCCGCCGTCTCCGCTTCACCCCGTGCCATTGCGCCTGCATGTCCGAACTGAACCTCGCTGGGAAACACTTTCGCGCACGTGCCGGTAACCCACGCTACTAGAGGCTTCTTGAGTCGGCCATCCTTTATTGCATCTACTATCTCATACTCATCGTCGCCGCCAACCTCTCCAAGAACTACCATCATCTTTATCTCCGGATTCGCCTCGTATCGCTGCAAGTGCTCAACAAGGGTAGAACCCGGATATTTATCGCCTCCTATGGCTATGCCCTCATACACACCGTCCGAGTTCCGGGCGATCATATTTGCCATCTCATTCAGCATACCGCCCGATTTCGACACGAACCCTACGCTTCCGGGCCGGTAAAGTTTTGACATTAAAAGGTTGGACAAAGCACCGCCGGCATTGCCTATTTTGAAGCCGCCCGCCACAAAGCCGCCTACCGTTGCAGGACCGATGATCCACTTACCCAGTTTCTTTCTTAAAGCAATGAGTTGCCTTGTCTGTCGTTCTGGTATGCCTTCGGCAATAATTGCCACGGTCTTAATAGAGGGGTAGTTTAAAGCCTCAACAGAAACGTCGTACGCCGAACGAAAGGACGCAAAATTGATGACTACATCTGCATCCGGATGATTCTTCACTGCGGCCCCAAGCTTGTTGTACATAGGCAGCAATATCTCGTCCTTGCCATAGAACACTTTCATAAGCCCTTTGCGTCCACCACTGGGATTCACAATCGCCGCCACACATGGCTTCTCTCTTCCGGCCAGATAGCCAAAATGAAGCATCCTCTGAACCGCCGCTTGCTGGTTACCGAATATAATTGCTGTCGTGTCCTTATCAAATAATACATAATCAGGTTTTGCCATTTCAGTCACCTCCGTCAAGATTTTTCAGTGCAATACTAACCACTTTTGTCATGTGCATGTCAGGTCCATGAACCTCCATATCCAGGTCTAACCTTTTCCCCGCCTCGCGAATCTTCGCCAAGCCTGCCTTGTAGTTTGGCCCTCCACGGCGTATAAAAATCTTTATGTCATGTTCTTTTATCTGTTCTGCGTAGTCGTCAAGCGCCTGTATTATACCGTCAAAGGTCATTGCCACATCCGTGAAGTTCGCTATTCCACCGCCTATGATTAGGACTTTGCCGCCCTCTACCTCCTCTCGGGTCATCAAATCAAGCAGTGTCTTTGCATAGTCGTAGGTCTCTTCTGTAGTGGGATTACCACTATACTCTCCGTAAGTTGCTAATTCATCACCAAATCCAAGGCCTACCACGGTGTCTGCGTATATCACGCTTGCTCCACCTCCAGCCACCATTGTCCACACTCTACCTTTGGGATTCAGTACGGTAAGTTTCAGTGATGACCCGCTCTTCTCGTCCAGTTCCTCTATGTACTGTTCCTCAGGCCTTAATTCACGACCAAATGGTGCGGGAAACTCTACGTCTTTCCAGTCCTCGTGACAGAGGAAATGAGCTGTATCGTCCAGTCGAGCCACTGTATCTACCGGAAAGAACTCGCCATCCTTATGCGTGAATGGATTGAACTCCAGGAACCCGAATTGTAATTTGCGATAAAACCGGAATAAAACGGTTATGAGGTCTCTGAATGCGACCCTATCATCATTGCTGACACTATCCAAAATGGGTGCGAGGTCAACATCTTCAATCTTTGCATCTATGGGAACATTGACGGTTGTGACCATGTCCCAGTTTGCCTCTATGTCCACACCGCCCTCTGCGGAGAAATGGACATAATCGCCATCCGGATGTCCGGCGAATGCCAGGTAATACTCTTTATCGAGCTCTACGTAGGGCTGAACGAGGAAGTGCGTTAGTTTACCCTGGACTTTGCCCACCTCCACGGTGCTATTCATCTTCTCTTCTAGCCAGCTCTTTGCCTCATCATAGGTAGCATTCACCAGTAAGAGCCCGTGCTTGCCCCTCTTTCCGAATAGTTGATCGGGCTTTACCGTCAGTTTTTCTGTCTTCACCCAATGCTTCCTCTTAGCTGCGGCTTCTATGCTCGTATCCGGTGTGACCAAAGCGACTCTGCCACGGTATTTAAACGTTCCCTTGGATAACCTTCTCATATGTTTAGCCAAAATCCTCTTGGCATCATATTCTCTTATACCTCGTTGTGCCATATATATATCACCTATCTTTCCTGTTATTTTCCAACCTTTGCCTTTATCCAGGGCAGTTTACCTCCGGTCTTCAATATCTCGGCATCAAGTTGTGAAAGTGAGTGTGTAAGTTCTATTACAGTATCTTTTGTCTGATTTCTGAGCCTAACATCGTCGTGCAAATCACCTATAACAACCTCTAACTTATCCCCTATATCTATCGAATCGTAATCTGTGGGATTTTTAAATGTCAGAGGCACTATACCGAAGTTTATCAAGTTTGCTAAATGGATGCGTGCGAAAGACTTGACAATGACCGCCTTAACGCCCAAATATTTGGGTGCAAGTGCAGCATGCTCTCTGCTCGACCCCTGACCGTAGTTCTCACCACCTATTATGAATCCACCACCCTTCTTCAAAGCCCGTGTGGGGAACTCAGGGTCAATCGCCTCAAAAACATACTTCGAGATCTCAGGTATGTTGCTCCTCAAGGGAAGAATCTTCGCTCCTGCAGGCATTATGTGGTCTGTGGTGATATTATCTTCAACCTTGATGAGCACTTCGCCCTCCAGAGTGTCGGGTAGTGGCGTGAAATCCGGCAGTGGCTTGATGTTTGGGCCCCTTATAATCGCCACTCTGGCAGACTCCTCTGGGTGAAGTGAACGTATGAACATGTTGTCATTGATGATAAACCGCAGGGGCATTTCTATCGTTGGATAATCACCTAAATCTCTTGGATCTGTGAGAACGCCTTTGATTGCAGTGGCTGCTGCTACCTCTGGACTCACGAGGAATATCTGTGCATCCTTTGTTCCACTCCTGCCCTCAAAGTTTCTGTTGAAGGTTCGTATAGATGTGGCCTGAGACGACGGTGCGGCGCCCATACCTATACACGGACCGCAAGCATTCTCAAGGATTCTTGCACCTGCAGCTATGAGATAACGCATCTCGCCACTTTCAATAAGGTGCTCCACCACTTGCCGTGAACCAGGATTTATAGTGAGGTGCAGGCTATCTGCGATGGTATGCCCATTCAGAATATTTGCCGCGATTTTAAGGTCGCGTAGAGAGGAGTTAGTACAGGAACCAATCGCTACTTGCTGTACCGCCATCCCTGCAATCTCACTCACAGGCTTGACCTTTCCAGGACTATGAGGAAGAGCAGCCAGTGGCTCTACTTCGCTTAGGTTGAGTTCTATGATTTCATCGTATTCCGCATCCGCATCAGCTTCAAGTGGAATCCATTGCTCGCCACGTTCCTGTGCCTCCATGAACGCTTTTGTCTCTTGGTCACTAGGGAATACGCTTGTCGTTGCTCCTGTTTCTGTGCCCATATTAGTTATTGTTGCCCTTTCGGGCACGCTAAGAGTCTTAACACCGGGACCAAAGTACTCAAGTACCATGCCCACACCGCCTTTAACATCTATCCTGCGAAGAACCTCCAGTATAACGTCTTTTGCTGAGACCCAGTCCGGAAGTTTTCCTGTGAGTTTTATACCAACAATATTTGGATACTTTAGTCTGTACGGCATACCGGCCATGGCAACCGCTACATCTAGACCTCCTGCTCCTATTGCAAATGCGCCTATACCACCCGCAGTAGGTGTATGGCTGTCTGAGCCAATCAGTGTCTTACCAGGACAAGCAAACCGTTCCAGATGAAGTTGATGACATATACCATTACCCGGGCGGGAGAAAAACAAACCATATCTCTGGGCTATGGATTGCAGGTATCTATGGTCATCGGGGTTTTTGAAGTCGGTTTGCAGCGTATTATGGTCAACGTAACTAACGCTCAGCTCGGTTCTTACCCTTGGTATGCCTATGGCTTCGAACTGTAGGTAAGCCATAGTACCTGTTGCATCCTGGGTAAGTGTCTGATCAATCTTCAAAGCAACCTCTTCCCCACGAGCCTTTTTACCCTCCACAATATGCCCGTTGATTATCTTTTCTGCTACTGTTCCTGACATGCTAATCACCATATAAGTTAAAA
>JAYEJE010000237.1:0-6386 GCA_034660415.1 Methanobacteriota archaeon
AGTTTATATCATCCCGCAGCTCTATCACACATTGCGATGTCTTTCAGGGAGACACGCGGGAAAGCTTATGGTGTGCATGAGATCGGAGCGAGCATAGGGATTGCCATAGCGCCATTAATAGCGGGATTTATTTCTCTCTACTACGGTTGGCGTTTCGTCTACCCGGTTTTAGCAATACCTGCGATTATTATCGCTCTTTTACTGATCAGATTGCGAAGGAACTCGAAAAGGGATAGAAAGAAGCAAAGCAGTGAGGAGCAATCCCATGTAAGTGACCTAATAGTTTTTCTTCGCCAAATTATAAGAAACGGTTCGATAAGAAAGGTTTACATAACCGAGTGCATATTTGGTTTTGTTTTCGTTGGTGCACTTACTTTCGTCCCCGTTTTTCTTGATGAAGCAAAAGGGCTGGGTCCTGCGCTTGCAATAACAGTAACCTGCGTTTTTACAGCCGGAGGGGCGATAGGTAAAGTTATTGGTGGGCATTTCTCTGACCTCCGAGGCGAGCGAAAAGTGATGTCTATTGGTTTTTTTCTCACTGCACCACTATTTTTTATTCTTGCCTTTCTTCCTTTATTCTGGGCTATTCTAACCTTGGCTCTTGCAGGCACGATTTTACCCACTGTTCTCTCTGCTATAATATCCACGGTGGGCAAGGAAATAGAGCCGTCAAGGACAGGAATAGCGTTTGGTTTCTTGCTGCTGGCGGGATTCGGCTTCGGGTCTATTTCGCCTCTCCTCCTGGGTTTGGTAAGCGATAGTTTTGGTATCTCCGCGGTCTTCTATCCTATTGTGATTGCTATCGTAATTGGTGGAATCTTGAACAGCGCTTAGAATGCTGATCTGTAATTGTAGAATGCAAATATAAAAATGCAAAAACTAAAGGGTGGGGAAATGCCACAGTAGAGGGAGTAGTAAATTTGTATATGTAAGATCAAGAATAAGATGAAGAGAAGATGAATGAACGAACGATACAGACGCTGATACCACGTGAGTTTTTTGTCACTTCCGGCGTGGGCATGGACTCCGAGCGGGCGGCCGCTTTTGACTTCGCTTTATACGACGCAGGGATAGGTGAATGCAATCTGGTAGGGGTATCATCTATACTTCCAGTGAACGCAATAGAAACAGAAAGAAGTAAAGTGATCTTAACACCAGGCGAAATAACCTTCTGCGTAATGTCAAGAGCAGATGGTAAGTCGGGCGAGGTCATTGGCGCTGGTATAGGATACGGCCGAATGGTAGGAGAAGATGGGAGCGGAATCATCTGTGAACATCATGGACATCATTCAGAGATATATCTAATTGCGAAGATAAGGGAGAAGCTATATAAGATGGCGGAGATTCGCGCTAAGGAGATTATTGTGAAAGGCCTAAAAGCGAAGTCCGTAGAAGTAGAAGAAGGAAAGTTTGGGTCCATGGTAGTGGCATTGGTGTTTGTATTTTGAGTGAAAATATAAATTAATATGAGATGTACCATTATAATGTAGGACGAGGTGAAGAGAGAAAGTGGATATAGAGGAGTTACCCGGTGTTGGCCCCGCAATAGCGGAGAAGCTACGTGAAGCGGGTTATAATTCATTGGAAGCGATAGCAGTGGCGTCTCCAGCGGAACTGGTAGCGGCTGCTGAGATAGGCGAAGCGACATCAGCGAAGATAATAAATGCCGCGAGGGAAGCCGCGGAAATCGGCGGGTTTGAGACTGGTGATACGATATTAGGGCGGAGGCTGGAGATAGGCAAGCTAACTACTGGATCAACCTCTTTTGATGATCTATTAGGCGGTGGCCTCGAGACGCAAGCGCTAACAGAGTTTTATGGTGAATTCGGCAGTGGAAAGACGCAAATAGCGCATCAACTCGCAGTAAATGTGCAGTTGCCACCGGAGAATGGGGGCTTGAATGGCTCTGTTATAATCATTGATACCGAGAACACTTTTAGACCAGAACGGATAAAGGACATGGCGGAAGGTGCTTCGCTTGATTCGGATGATATTCTTAAAAATATACATGTTGCACGTGCTTATAACTCAAATCATCAGATCCTGCTGGTAGATAAGGCAGAAAGGCTTGCAGAGGAGCTGATAGATACAGAAAAGCCCGTCCGGTTATTGATAGTTGACTCAGCAACTGCTCATTTCAGAAGTGAATATGTGGGGCGGGGGACGCTGGCAGACCGACAGCAGAAGATAAACAAGCATTTACATGACGCTCTCAGGTTTGGCGACCTCAATAACGCCGTAGTAATGATAACCAACCAGGTGCAAGTGAGACCCGATGCATTCTTCGGCGACCCTACAAGACCAATAGGCGGTCATGTGGTGGGGCATACCGCTACTTTCAGATTATATCTGAGAAAGTCAAAAGGAGAGAAGAGGATAGCACGGTTAGTTGATTCGCCTAACCTACCCGAAGCGGAAGCGGTGTTCACAGTATCAAAGGTGGGAATTAGGGATTAAAGTATCTGCATAAAAACAGATTTACTCTTCTACATCTAGCTCATCTTTACAACTGTCGCAGAGCATCAGCCCGTCTTTCATTTCTAGGTAATTTGAGAAGGTTCCACATTTCTCGCAGATGCCCTGCTCCATTCCTTCATCCTCTATACCCGCTATATCTCTTTCCACCTGCATCTCTATCAGATCGGCCAGTATCGAATTCATCTGTGAGGAAACAGAGAGTATATCTACATCGGCTACTATGCCCACCAACTTGCCATTTTCTATTACCGGTAGCTTCCTTATCTTCCCCCTCGCCATTTTCTTTACTATATCTGATAGACGGTCGTTCGACGATGCAGTTATTATAGGTACAGTCATGACATCTTTTAGCTTCACCGCGCTCGGCGGGATGTCTTTACTTACCAGCTCGCTAAGTATATCCCCCTGTGTAACTATGCCTTCCGGCCTACCGCTTTTGAGTACAACAATACTATCCACATCGTGCTTCTTCATCCGTTTGGCCGCTTCCGTAACGTTCATGTTCATACTTCCGGTCACTACTTCTCGCACCATTATATCCCTCAGCGGTACATCCGTCTCCATTTGTCTTCACACAATTATAATATTGAAACTTTTATATGTTTAAATATTGTTGAGTATGGGAATGAAATACGTAATTTTAATAGGTGATGGGATGGCCGATTATCCGATCCCTGAGCATGGTGGTAAGACCGCTTTACAAATTGCAAATACGCCAAACCTCGATTCTATCGCTACCCTGGGCTTTTGCGGCTTGGTTAGGACCATACCGGAGGAGATGGGTGCTGGAAGCGATATAGCCACACTCTCTATTCTTGGTTATGACCCCGCGTTATATTACACCGGTAGGGGTCCGTTAGAAGCGATGGGGATGCATACACCTCTTGATGATGGCGATATAGCATTCAGATGCAATCTTATAACGGAAGTTGGGGGGCGTATTGTGGATTACAGTGGTGGACATATAACAAACGAAGAGGCGCGCGAATTAATAGATGCACTTAATGAAGAATTCCGGGAGGTAGCGATTAAATTTTATCCGGGGGTTAGTTATCGAAATGTTATGGTTCTCAAATCCACCGATTGTGATTCCCTAGAAGGCTGTGCACCACCCCATGACATAATTGGTGCACAGTTGGAAGAGAGCCTACCAAAAGAAGAGCTGCTGCGGGATATTATACTCACTTCAAGAGCGATTTTGGAAAAGCATGAAATAAACATGAAAAGAGCAGCGAGAAATGAAAGGAAGGCGAATATGGTATGGCTCTGGAGCGGTGGTAAAAAGCCTGTAATGCCTGCGTTTAGCGAGTTGTATGGTGTGAGTGGTTCTGTAGTTTCAGGTGTGTATCTAATAAAGGGTATTGGGCGCTGTGTAGGCATGGACATAATAGATGTGCCTGGCGCCACGGGCTATTTTGATACGAATTACGAAGGTAAGGTAGAATATGCATTACGTAGTCTGAAGGCGAAAGATTTTGTTCTGGTCCATGTGGAAGCGCCGGATGAGGCTGGGCATCTCCGCGATCTTGATCTGAAAGTGAATGCGATAGAGGATTTCGACGCGTTGGTAGTGGGCAAGGTCTTAAAGGGCTTAGCAGATGAATTTGCAGATGTCGGGTACAAAATTTTAGCCATGCCTGACCACTATACGCCAGTGTCTGTGGGAACACATACAAAAGAGCCAGTGCCTTTTGCAATTTTTTCTTCACATGCACAAAGTAAAATGAAGAAGGGTGGGTTTGATGAAACGTCAGCGAAAAATGGAGAGTTAGGTCTCTTAGATGCACGAGCACAGGATTTGATGCATCTTTTCTTCCGCAACTAAATACTGCATAATAACCTATCACTTTATATATTATGAAAACAAAGTAGGTTGATACATAAAATGGCAGTTATATCTGAGAGAATAAGGAAATGCCCCGAATGTGGATCAAAAAATGTAATAACTGATTCTCGGCATGCGGAACTTTACTGTGCTGATTGTGGGGTAGTGATCGCTGAGAATATCGTGGACCTTGGACCCGAGTGGCGTTCATATGACGAGGAGCAAGCCTCTAAAAGGATAAGAACCGGTCCTCCTATGAGTTATAGGATACATGACAAAGGGCTGGGTACACCTACGCCCGGGTTACCTGCACGGACGAGGCGATTACGAGGGATAAGTATAGATTCCAGTGATAAGACGCTTGCTTTTGCACTTGTTGAGATAGATAGGATGGCATGTGCCCTTGGACTGCCAAATAACATCAAGGAGGCGACATCAGTATTATATAGAAAAGCAATGAAGCGCGGCCTAATCAAGGGACGGAGTATAGAAGAGTTAGTTTCGGCAATGCTATATATTACTTGCAGGCAGTATGGTGTTCCACGAACACTGAAAGAGATGGCAGCGGTCTCAAGGAGTCCCTTAAAGAAGATAAGGAGAGCGTACATTTTCCTTTTAAGGCGATTAGAGATAAAGCTTGCTCCTGCTGATCCAGCACGCTATATCCCTCGTTTCTGCTCTAAACTTGGGTTGAGTGCGGAGATAAGGGAAAAAGCCATGGTGATACTGCAAGATGATGATGGGACCGGAATGGCAAAGGGCTGGGGACCAATAGGGACCGCAGCGGCGGCAATATACATTGCCACTGTTCTAAGTGGCGAATATCGAACGGAGAAGGAGATAGCAAAAGTCGCTGGTACAACTGAGATTACCATCCGCGATAGGTATAAAGAACTGGTGAAGCGGTTAAACATAGACGTTCTTAGCCCATCACGAGACGGTAAATTCCTGGGCGTTGGAATTGTTTGATTTCTTCTTTAAAGAGGGAGGATAGCTAATACCTTCTTCCCTTTTTCTCGTGCCTTTTTCTCTTCCTCTTGATCCCAATCTGTATTAGGTGGGGGTAAATTCAGAGGGTCTGGCGTTTCCCCATTCTTCCACAATGTTACAACAGGATGGTGTACACGCTTAAGAAACTCCTTCAGTCCTTCTGGGTCTATACAGTCTTCCTCTGTTGCGATTTTGTCAAACATCTCTGCGGGAATGAATTCCGTAAGAATTTGCTTATATTCCTTTGGTATCCATACTATACGATTCCATCCGCCATCGGCACGAACAAATTTCCGCGATCTCGGCGTTCTAACTGATATGCCACAGTATCCATGATTCTGCTGTCCTCCACTTATAAGCCCCGCGAGTTTAGAGAATGTCAAACCCAAAGGCGTTTCCCCTCCATATCGCCGGTCTACCAGTCCCAAGCCATCAACATCGGGAATATAGAATATGGCAGCTTCGAAACATCCGCAATTCGTCTGCGGATATGTAATTGAAGAATACATAACCACGCGTTTGTAGGTTCTGTTTGACTTCTCATAGATCTTTTCATTTATGCCCGTGTATTCTCCGCCTTCGGGGTCCACGCATTCGCCCTTCGGCATCTCAAATATATATCCATATGGGTCAAGGTCACACATTACTTTTGCACCTATCCATGTGATTATCCCGCAATAGGGCGGTCTATCCGGTGCAACTGCGCATACATGACTCGGCGCGAATGTCTGGCAGATAGTGCAGCCAAAAAAAGTATCTGCGTCATCGTCAGAAAATGCCCTCGCACGCTTATCCACTCGCTCCCAGTAGGGCACGCAAACGTTATCTATTATTCCCTTTGTGTGTTTGGACCCACCTAGATCCTCGGTGGCTATCAGAATCTTCGCATCTGCCTTCTCTACCAGAGGGAACTGTATCTTGCAGAGATTTATCATCGCTTGGCCAAGGTGCTCAAAATCATGTTTAGCTGCATCTTTTTTGTGCAATCGCAACCATATCGTGTCGCGGGTATTAAGTAGCATCCACCCTTCCCCTTCTTCCAATGCGAAATACGTCCATCGTGTGAGCAAATCAAGATAATCTTCTGTTAATT
>JAYEJE010000238.1:0-6382 GCA_034660415.1 Methanobacteriota archaeon
TGTGGCAGTGATAGTGGACAAGTTCGTTCTGACGCACTATATCAAAGATGCTTTCTCCTACCAGATATTCATGGCAATTCTGCTAATAGCACCTGTTTTAGTCCTTTTTACTTTCGCTTCTTTCCAGGATTATCTCGCGTTTTATCTCATTATTCTCCTAATCGGGATGATTCTTGGATTGATGTTCGTGCTATACAACAAAGCGCTTCTGATAGAGGAGGTTTCGCGCGTAACACCTTTATTCTACTTAACTCCTCTTTTCGTACTCATTTTCTCATCTTTATTCCTTGGCGAGCACTTATCACAG
Source organism: Methanobacteriota archaeon (assembly GCA_034660415.1). GTDB lineage: Archaea > Halobacteriota > Syntropharchaeia > Alkanophagales > Methanospirareceae > Methanophaga. The sequence goes on from JAYEJE010000238.1 coordinate 308, forward strand.
AACGAGTATCTTGGCTTTGGTCTCCTGGTCTTCAGTGGGATCTTAGTCTCTTTTAGGAACTCGGAACTCAAATACATGGCGCTATCGCCCGCATTGCTACTGATACTAGCGCTAGATTTGATCCTGGCGGGCAAAGATGTCATCGCGAAATACATGTTCTCGTATATAGATTTCTGGTCATTTCTATTCTGGCTCATGCTTGGTGAGCTTATTGTAAGGCCCTTACTCCTATTCTCACCTGCAATCAGGAGAAAGTTCATTGCAGATATAAAACCGGTACCTTTGGGAATATACGCGCTTTGCCTTATTAACTGTTCTATTGTTTGCATGGGTTTTGCTTTATACTTCGATGCGGTCTCCAGGACCTATGTTGCTCTGGTGAGTGCGATACTATCAGCGCAGCCATTTTTTGTGCTCCTCTTTGCCATAATGCTCACTGTCTTTTATCCTAAATTGCTGAATGAGAGTTTGGAACGGAAAGGAATGATCATCAAAGGCATTGCTGCCGTTATAATTCTAATTGGGTCGTATTTAATTGTATCCTAATTTATTTCTCACAGTCAAAACACGCCTTTCTTTATCCGTTCCACGCATTCTTCCATGTCCAGTTTCTCCTGCTCCCCGGACTCAAGATTCCTCAAAGTTACTTTCCCTTCTTCCACTTCCTTTTTACCCACGAGCACGGCAAATGAGGCCGGGATGGAATTGGCATAAGACAATTGCGCGCTTATACTTCTACCCATCACATCCATATATGTGTGGAAGAATTCCCTCAGCGTAGTTGCTATTGTTATCGCCTCTTTCGTCACTTTTGGATCTGCCTTTTTCGCTCTTATTGGCACTACTACCACCTTGATACTCTTCAAATCATCTGCTTCTAGGGGATAGATCTCTGCCAGTCGGTCAAAGCCAAAGGCAAAGCCGGTAGAAGGCGTGTCATCACCACCGAACAAAGCGGCCAGCCGATATGAACCACCGCCACATATCTGATTCTGTGCCCCTAACTTGCCTCCTGCTTCGTACATCTCAAATACCATACCCGTGTAATAATCCAAACCTCGTGCTATTCCAAGGTTTAATGTATAGTCAACGTTGTAATATTCAAGGAGTTCCAGCAACTGCTCCAATTCAGTCAATGCGGCGCTATCAGAAGCGATTATATTACGATCTCGTGCTTCCCGTAACGCTTCTTTACCGCTTAGATCTACCAGATAGATCAAATCGTCAATTAATTCAGTTCTCGTTCCTATCTCGCTCAAGAACGCGATTACGGATTCCCGTTCTCCTTTGTCTATCAACCGCATCACCTGGTTTATACTGTCACCGACCACATTTGCAGTTTGTAATACCTCTCTTATAAGTCCTACATGACCCACATGAAGCTCTGCTTTTATTCCTAATGAGTTCGCGATAAAATACGCGAGTGCGATCATTTCCGCCTGCGATTCCGGCCTGTCGGAGCCTATAATTTCAGTACCAAACTGCCAGAACTCACGGTACCGTGCCTTTTGCGGCTCTTCATATCGGAAACAATTACCGAAGTAGTAGACTTTTGTTGGTTTCGGTGCCATCTTCAGTTCGTTAACGTACATCCGTATCACAGGTGCGGTTAATTCCGGTCTCAGTGCTAAATGCCGCCCGCCTTTGTCCTTGAATTCATACAGCTCGTTCAGGATCCCCTCGCCGGATTTGAGTGTGAATAGCTCTGCACGCTCAAAGGATGGTGTCCGTATCTCTTCATAGCCCCATTTATCTGCTATATCTCGCATTTTCGTTTCCATTACTCGCCTTTTCCGCATTTCGGCGGGCATGAAATCCCTTGTTCCACGTGCTCTTTCTATTCGCATTTCTTTTAGCCTTTCCCGTAAGAAGAATAAGGGTCGAAGCACATAAAAAACCTTCCTTTCAAAAAGCTTTAAAAGCGTTACATAGGTGTTCGGTTAAGTACGACTCAACATAAATACTTAACCGAACACACATGCCAGACAATATTAAAAGAGTATATAAAAATATCTACAATTAGATATACGAAGGAAGATCGCCCAAAAGCAAATGACCAGTAACACAACAACAAAAACAAAAGTAAAAATCTGCGGCAACACGAATATCGAAGATGCGATATTAGCAGCAGAAGCAGGTGCTGACGCTATCGGCGTGATATATGTCGCTAATACAAAGCGATATATAGATTTAGGTGCGGCAACACGAATATTCGATGCCGTACCGATATTTGTATCAAAGGTTGTGGTTCTCACATTGGATAACGACCCAATCGAATCAGTGCAAGATAAAATAAATAGGATAGTGGATACTGGCGCGGATTGCATACAACTGCACGGAAATGAGCCTGTAGAGCTTATAGCGGATTTACGCGAGTTCTTGAATGCCCAAGTGAAATTAATAAAAAAAGTGGGTGTGGGCGGTACAAAAGAAAAATGCTTGGAGAACGCTTTAGCGTATGAAAGCGTTGTGGATGCACTGTTGCTGGATACTGTGACTGACGGTGCGATAGGAGGAACCGGGAAAGAGCACGATTGGAACATAAGCAAAGAGATTGTCGAAAGAGTAAAGAAGCCAGTAATACTTGCCGGTGGTTTGAATCCAGATAACGTTGCAAATGCAATTGCGCTTGTGAAGCCTTATGCGGTAGACGTGTCCAGTGGTGTGGAGCGCGAAGTGCGAATAAAGGACGCGGTGAAGGTGAATCGATTCATAGAAGCGGCTAAATCCGATGAAAAGTCATAGGCAACACTCATAATTCCATTCCCCTTAAATTATAGAACCACATATTTCACAGGATTAGCACAGAATGGGAAAATGAAAGATATGAATGAAAAAGCTAAATTAATAATCATACTTAAATAAAAGGTGTAAAGATCCAAGAAAATGGCAATGACTGATAAAGAGGGAATCCAAAAAGAAGAAATAGACAATGTTAAGCAAACCTGATGAGCATGGGAAATTTGGGATATTCGGTGGTAAGTTCGCACCAGAGGTGTTGATGACCACGGTAGAGGAACTCGAAGCGGCATATATTATCTGCTCTAACGATAAAGGTTTTAGAACTGAGTTGGACTCGCTACTGAGAACTTATGCAGGTCGTCCAACAGCGCTTTATTTGGCAAAGAACCTATCAAAAATGTGTGGTGCGAAGATATATCTAAAGAGGGAGGACCTGGTGCACGGTGGTGCACATAAGCTAAATAACACTCTGGGACAGTGTTTACTAGCGAAACACATGGGTAAGAGACGGATAATTGCGGAGACTGGTGCAGGTCAGCATGGGGTAGCAACTGCGATGGCTGCGGCTGTTTTAGGGCTTGAATGCGAGATATACATGGGCACAGAAGATATAGAGCGGCAGAAATTGAATGTGTTCCGGATGAAGCTCTTAGGCGCGAAAGTGAACCCGGTTGATTCCGGCTCTAAAACGCTTAAGGATGCCATAAACGAATCTATACGCGATTGGGTAACTAACGTCGAGAACACATATTACCTGATAGGCAGCGTGGTGGGGATGCACCCCTATCCTTTAATGGTACGCGAGTTTCAGCGAGTTATAGGCAAAGAGACAAAAGTGCAGATATTAGATGCCGAGGGCCGGTTGCCAGACACGATAATAGCATGTGTCGGCGGTGGAAGCAATGCAATGGGCATTTTTTACGAGTTCTTGGACGATGATTCGGTAGAGCTAATAGGCGTAGAAGCAGCGGGAAAGGGGTTAGAAACAGGCGAGCATGGCGCTTCTATTTGTGCGGGCACCGAAGGCGTCTTGCATGGCATGTATTCGAAATTATTACAGGATGAAGATGGCCAGATAAAGCAATCATACAGCTTTGCTCCAGGGCTTGACTATCCCGGTGTAGGACCTGAGCTGGCGCATTTGGCTGAGTCGGGACGGGTAAAGATGGGTTCAACAACAGATGAAGAAACATTAAACGCCTTCAAGATACTGTCCACGAAGGAGGGTATAATTCCCGCGCTCGAATCCGCCCATGCGATCCATTATGCGATAGAAGAAGCGAAAAAGAAAGCGGGAGCGCAAAAGGATCATTTAATTGTGGTTAACCTTTCCGGAAGAGGGGATAAGGATATATACACTGTGGCACAGGTGCTTGGAGACAGGAGGGAAGAGGGATACGTATGACATTAGAAGAGAAATTCAAAGAGCTGAAGGAGAGGAACGAGAAAGCATTTATAGGCTTTATAACTGCTGGCCATCCCAGTGCTGAAGACACATCTGAAATCGCTCTTGCGATGATCAAGGGCGGAGTGGACATTTTAGAGCTTGGCTTGCCTTTCTCAGATCCCATAGCAGACGGAGTCACAATCCAGCAAGCGAGTGAAAGCAGTTTGCGTGCCGGGATGAATACGGATACATATTTTGATGTTGCAGCGGGGATAAAAGGCGTGGAAAAGGTCTGCCTCACTTATTACAATCTGGTCTTGCAAAGAGGGCTGGAACAATTCGTGCACGATAGTAAATCCGCAGGGATAACGGGGTTAATAATACCCGATTTGCCGGTGGAAGAGTCGAAACCGCTGCTAAAAGCATGTGCAAGGTATGAAACGGATTTGGTCTTCATTATTGCACCTACGACCACGGATAAGAGAATGGTAAAGATTCTGGAGCTCGCATCGGGCTTTGTTTATGTCGTATCCTTACTAGGCGTAACAGGTGAGCGGACGCGGCTTTCGGATGCAGTACGACCACTTATCGGCAGGATAAAGGACCTGGAATTAGCACGTGACCTGCCACAAATACCTCTGGCGGTTGGGTTCGGTATCTCCAAGCCGGAACACGTAAGAGCGGTTTGTGAAGTTGCAGATGGTGCGATAGTGGGCAGTGCATTCATAAAGATGATAGATGAGCGGGCAGGCCCTGAATTAGAAGATCGAAAGGCCATGCTTACAGAGATAGAGGCATTTACAAAGAGTTTGAAAAGGGAGACTAAAAACACACGATAAATCTATTTTAGTCAAGAGATTCATATATAAAAATGGTATAAGCAATATGTAGGAAATAGCCCGGTAGTGTAGCGGTCAATCATCCGAGGCCCTGGACCTCGTGACGGCGGTTCGAATCCGTCCCGGGCTATCAAGAAATGAAAAACAAAACTGTTTATATACTATTGGCGATTTTAATTGGCTTGATGATAATCGCAAGTGGTGTCGCTGTTGCTACAGTAAATAACGCACCAAATGCAAATGCCTCGTTATCCACAGAGGAATATTGGGCGGTTATAGTAGGATGTGGGGATGATGTACCGGCGTATCGGGATGCAGAGAGTATGTACAATGTGCTCACTGTGGCATCAGATAATTGGAATGCGAGCAATATCCGATTTTTAATTAACGAAACGGCAACAAAGGCAAACATCCGTGATGCAATACAGTGGATGGCAAATAAAGCGAGTGCAGAGGATACCTGCCTCTTCTATTTCTCAGGCCATGGTAATTCCATAATTGATTATAGCGATGACGAGGCAGATGGCTTGGACGAGTCACTAACTGCTTTTGACGATAACATAATTGATGATGAGCTTGAAGCATGGATGGGGGAAGTAAAAGCACAGAAAGTCGTGGCAATTTTAGAGGCATGCCATAGTGGCGGAGTTCTCACACCATTTCAAATATGCGAAGTAAAAGAGCTGTATGCACTCGATGGATTCGCTAAAGATCCCCAAAAAGCGCATTGTTTGGTCTTAACCGGCTGTCGGATGAATGAAAAAGGAGTGCACATGTGTAATTTAAAAAATGGTGCATTTACCTATTATATTGTACAAGGTCTTTGGGGTGCTGCGGACCAGGATGAGGATGGAAGTATCTCAGTTCGAGAATTATGTGATTATTCTTTCCCAAAAATAGTTGAATACCGAGAAGACACGCAGCATCCATTATTATGGCCAGATGATAATTCTGCAAATAATTTCACTCTTATTCAATTAACTTTCTAATTTCAGATAGTTTCTTTTTTTATATAAATACCGACCAACTCAAATTATTTGATGGCTTTTCGTATGTTTCCAGAACTATTAATCATCAATCCGCAGATAAAATTTGTAATTCCGATCA
>JAYEJE010000239.1:0-6364 GCA_034660415.1 Methanobacteriota archaeon
TTGACGATTTTAACCCGGAGGAGGAAGTGAAGAAGGAAATTGATGCAGGATACATTATGTAGGATACTGGTTAAATCGGGATCCAAAAGGATATTAATACCCGTTAAACGAACAGAACATAAATAATGGAACTAAAAACAAGTCCGGAGTTTGAAAAACGAATAGGTATATGGTTTTATAGTACAATATCGGAAGGAATAGGCGGAACGATAAAAACAATACCGGCGGACTTTAATGTTCGTGAAATCACGAATAGGACGGAGCGAGAAGAGGGTAAATACCTGATTGCCGAATTGACGAAGGAGAACTGGGACACTCATGGCGTGATAAGAGAGATCGCGCATCGGCTGCGAGTTAGCAGGAACCGAATTGGGTTCGCAGGTACAAAAGACAAATTCGCAGTGACGAAACAGAAGATAAGCATCTGGAGCACAGAAGAAAACGAGCTGGCGCGAGTAAACATCGCCGATGTATCGTTAGATGTAATAGGTAGGTCGAATAAGGCGGTTTCCTTAGGCGACCTCTATGGGAACGAGTTTGAAATTGTTATTCGTGGCGTAGAAGGCAGATACGAGGCGGTGAAAGACAAAATTGATGCAATAACAAACGAAATAGGAACTAATGGCGGAATAGCCAACTTCTTCGGTGTTCAGCGCTTTGGCATCACCCGCCCGATAACGCATGTCGTGGGTAGACACCTGATAAATGGTGATATAAATGGGGCTGTGATGTCTTACCTCTCCGACATCTTCCCGGGCGAAAGCGAAGCGGCGAAAGAAGCAAGGAGGTTATGTAAGAGCGGCAAACTAAAAGAGAGCTTGAAAATAATGCCTTTACGGTACGAGAGGGCGATGTTGAATGCGCTGATAAAAAACGATGGTGATTCCCTTTCTGCTTTTCATAGTCTCCCAAAGAACTTGCAAAAACTGTTTGTCCATGCTTATCAGTCGTATCTCTTCAATATCATCTTGAGTCAACGTATGAAGCAGAATTTACCGTTTAACGTGGCGATAGCAGGCGATGTGGTATGCTTTCACAATGAATTTGGATTTCCAGACCCAGATAAGGTAGAAAAAGTCACCGCGAATAAAATAGAAGGTATGAACCGGTTATTAAAGCGAGGTCGGGCTTTTGTCACCGCCCCAATCTTGGGCTATGAAACTGAGTTTGCAGACGGTGTGGTAGGAGCGATAGAACGAAAGGTTCTGGAAGAGGAAGCGATAGAACTGGATAATTTTCATATCGAGAAGATGCCAGAACTAAGTTCTAAGGGGACAAGTAGGCCGGTGCTGTTACCGGTGGAGTTAAAAGCAGAAATCAGTGACGATGAGCTCAATCCAGGACAGTTAAAAGTGAAATTGAATTTCTTCCTGCCTAAAGGCACCTATGCAACGGTTTTGTTGCGGGAATATATGAAAGATGAATAACAAGAAAATAAATTATTAACGCAGATTAACGCAGAAGAAGTTAAATCCGTGTAAATCCGTGTGAATCTGCGTCCTAAATTAAAATGTAAACATTATACTTCATATACATGAAAAAGCTATTAGGAGGATTAAGAGAAAATGTTACCCAGTGATTTGCTCCTCACGCGACTAAAAAAGGACCGGATATATCCCGATTTTGTGCCGATAGATGCAGAGCATCTGGAATTAGCTAGGGGGCTTATAGAAGTATATCACGATTTTAGCGGTAAAAGGAAGAGCGAAATAGACGATATAGTGGCGGAATTGGAGCAGGGCTTGGATTTCAAACGAATAAGGGGATTGAAAACGCTCTTAGAGCGGCGATGTAGCTTCAAGTCGCAGTTCATCATTGAACCCTTGTTGGCACGTAAAGCGGTCTTTGAAGCGGCAAGCAGCAGGAAAGTAACTAATAGTAAAGAGCGGGCTGAGGTGATCGAAGCTGTAGCACGTGAGCAGAACATTTCGGTTACCGATTTAGAGCAATCGCTATGGGCGGACCATGAATCCAAGCTAGTATTGTCTGACTTTTTGCCGTTAAAACCGGAAGAGCTGCTTAAGCTCTATAACCTCTCTCTTGCACAAACGCTATTGTTTAAAGCCACAGGAATGACCATCGCATTTAGAGGCAATTATAAAGATATTTTCCGTAGAATTAAGTATCTCGGCTTGATGTATATCCAGGAAGACGGGAATAGAGTAAGGATAGAAGGTGCGTCTGCATTACTGAAGTTAAGTGAGCGGTATGGTACGTCACTGGCGAAATTGCTCCCTGAGATTGTTAATAGCGATGATTGGGCGATAGATGCCGAGATTGTCATCAGACGAGACATACCACGGATTTATCGGTTTATACTTGATAGCGCGAGTAAGAATTTGTTAATGGCAAAAGAGAACGAGGCAAAAACTACGTTCGATAGCAGTGTTGAGGAACGCTTTTATAATACATTCTTAGCCTCACCGGCATCGAAGGGCTGGGAAGTGATAAGAGAGCCGGATGCGGTTTTCACGAGTAAAGGAGTATTTATACCGGATTTCATGTTCACGCATAAAGCGCTAAATATAGAGACATATTTCGAAATCATGGGGTTCTGGACCGAGGATTACATCAGGCGGAAATTGTCGAAACTCAGGGCTCTGCCGTTTCATATCCTTGTGGCAATAGATAAGAACCTTGCGTGTTTCAATACGGCTAATTTCGAGTTGGAGCTCAATCACCCCGTGATTCTGTACACCCGGAAAGTTCCTGTTGGTGAGGTAGTCAAATATTTGGCGAAGATCGAAGAGAACGAGATAAAAAGACAGGTAGAAAGTTTGAAAGGTGTGCAAATAGAACTTGAGGGTGATATAATCCCTATTACGGATATTGCTATGCGATATGAGGTCTATAAACAGGCAGTAAGAGCGTGTTTGAATGACCCTGACTATGTAGTGTTTAAAGAAATAGTGGTAAAAAAGGAGTTGTTGGACGAAGTGAAAGATAAACTGGTCGCTATACATTCGTATGTGGATGCAAAGAGGACTATTGATGGTATTGGCTTACCGAATCACGATGAAGTTCTGGCCGAACTAGGATTCAAAGTCAAGTGGAAGGGTTTGGATATTGGTGCTGCAACTATTGAGTAAATGCGTCCCTCTTCTGAGCGTAAATTCCTGTGATTGTACGGGATTCTTAAGCGACCGAAACTCTTAAATATGACGAATAACAATATATATCGTGATAAAAAATGAGTGAGGAAACATCAGGAATCATAAAAAACGTGTGGGACGAGCTTCGGAAGACAATTAAAGTTGAAACAGCAATCGGCAATCCAATAGAGATAGATGATAAGACCCTGATCCCCATCTTTGGTGTTGGCTTTGGCGCCGGTGGTGGCGGTGGCAAGGGTAAAGAGAAGGAGGGGCAGGGCTATGGCGTTGGCGGTGGCGGCGGAATAACGCCGATAGCGCTCGTGGCGGTGTTCAAGGGCATACCAGGACCCGAAGGGCTGAAAGTGGTCTCGCTGAAACCGTCCGGTGCAATGGAGCGGATAGTCGGAGAAGCCATGCCGATGGTGATGGAGAAAATCAACGAGACGAAAGAGGGCAAAAAAGCAGAAGGGAAAAAATAATGCTTGTATGATGTCTATATGGGGTGTTAGGGAAACACTCCTTCTATTTATTTTTAAAATAAAATATATACGATGGACCTGATGCTGATCCTCGCAGTTGTTTTAGTAATCCTAGTAGCACTACTAGCAGCTGCGCTTCTAATACCGGCTGACATTTCGCTTAGGCCATTTAAGGAAGGATCACTGGCACAAGTATGTGTATCATTTAGGCTCTTAAAAGGTGTTTCTTCTGGTCGCGTGGATGTTAGCACGTCGAAGCGGGAATTTCAACTACGTGTCATGGGCGTTACCATTCTGAGGAAGGACCTTAAGAAGAAGGAGGAGGACGAGGAGGAGAAGAAGAAGAGGGAAAAGAAAAAGAAGCCCACCGATTGGAAGAAGCTTGTATGGAACGCAAAGGAGCTCTATGATGCAGGAAAGGAATTGGTGGGGGCGCTCACTAAAAACACATCTGTAAAGCGATTGAGGGGCAAGGTGAAGGTGGGGCTATCCGATCCGGCCCATACGGGCATGCTAGTTGGTTTTCTATACGCGGGCAGTGGCATAGCGGAAGCAGTCCTGCCGGAATCAGAACTTGAAATTGAAATAGAACCCTCGTCTGACAAGGAGCGGGTGGATGCGGATATAGAAACAGAGCTCCGCCTACCATTATTTAAGGTTGTTATTCCTCTTATCCGGTTCTTCCGCAGGGTAAGGGCGATTTAGCATCTTATAACCACAAGATATTTCTCGCTTCGGTGTAATCTCGTGTGTAATCTCATGGTACTGATTATACACAGATGCCGAAATTTTTATTTGCTATGCATAGTTTATAGTAACAAGAAACAAAAATAGGAGTAGAAAAATGGAAGAGAAGAAAGGGTTCGGCGATTTGAATAGAGAAGTGATAGAGACGGGTAAATGTACACTTTGTGGTGGCTGTGTCGCTACTTGCAGTTTGCTCGATTACGGATATCTCAGTATAGATCTGACAAAAGAAAGGCTAGAGATGAGAGAAAGCCACATATGCCCGCCTGATTGCGGATATTGTTATTCTCAATGTCCAAGGGTAGAGGAACCGGAATTAAGGGAAGGGCTTGAAGAGATTTACGAGGTTGTTAGTAAAGATGAAGAGCTAAAAAGTGCCTGTCAAGATGGCGGTGTTGTTACTACGCTACTTGCTTATGCACTTGCCGATGCAGTGGCAGAGGGCTGTATAACCGTTGTAGATAGCGGTGACTGGAAGCCGGAGGTGCAAGTAGCAATGGATAAAGTGGGCTTGATAAAGGGTGCAGGTAGCAAATACACACCTGCAGCAACTCTGACCGGTATACCCGCTGCTATTATGAACTACGGGCTGTGGTCTGTCGCGATGGTAGGGACGCCGTGCCAGATGGCAGGTTATGAGAAGATGCTTGTTGTAGGTCGGGCTAGCCACAATGCGCATAACTTCTCATCTACTCTGCGGTTAAGAATAGGGCTGTTTTGCCAGGGTATTTATTCATATGAGAAGCTAATGAATGAATTTCTTGAACGCAAGCATGGTATAGCGATAAATGAGATAACAAAATTGGACATCAGGGATAATCTTTTCCATGTCTATTCCGGCGAGAAGGAGCTATTGAGTGTCGCTATTAGCGAGATAGAGGGTTATAAGCGCGAAGCGTGCAAGATATGCAAAGATTTCAGCGGGCTGTTTTCTGATATAAGTGTCGGAAATGTCGGTTCACCTGCGGGCACGTCAACAGTAATAGTCCGCACGGATTTCGGTAAGGAGGTATTTGAATACGCTTTGGAGCGCGGATTTATAGAAGCGAAGCCGATAGATAAGTCAGGTGCAGATTTGATACACCGGTTGATGAAAGAGAAGAAAGAAGCGGGGATTGCAGAGAAGGAACGGAGGATTAAAAACCAGTAGTCTTTGATGATGGTTTTCTGTATGAAGGAACGGGCATTTGCGGGGAATCAACGCTGCGCAAAGTCGAATTGGAAACAGGAAAGGTCCTAAAGTTATACCATTTGCCAGTCCAATTCTTTGGTGAGGGAGTGACCATTTGGAACGACACGTTGCTCCAACTGACCTGGAAGTCGAGGATTGGCTTCGTCTACGATAAGGAGAGCTACCTTCTACTCAGGGAATTCGCCTATCCCACTGAAGGCTGGGGAATCACCCATGATGGAAAGCACCTGATCATGAGCGATGGAACCTCAGCGCTGTATTTTTTGAATCCTGATACCGTCGAAGAAATCGGACAAATCGAAGTCCGTGACAAGGGCGTGCCTATTATCAATCTCAACGAACTTGAGTATATCCAAGGAGAGATTTACGCTAATGTTTGGCGGACTAACCACATTGCGAGGATCTCACTGGAAACAGGCCAAGTCGTCGGCTGGATCGATCTAAAAGGGCTGTTAAGTGAAGAGAATCGCTCAGAAGATGTTCTCAACGGTATTGCCTATGACGCAAAGCAAGATAGAATCTTCGTAACTGGGAAATGCCGGCCTAAGCTGTTCGAGATCAAACTGAACTCTTCCTGAGGGATGGGACATCCGAGGATATTTGGGATACTATTAGAGCTAAAGCATTATAGGCTAAAAACAAAATAAAATAAATTAATGACACAGATTAACACTGATTAACACAGAAAAAAAAAATTAAATCCGTGTAAATCTGCGTCCTAAATTAAATAAGGCCATATGACCCATACTATACCCATGATCCCAATACTTTATTAACATTTCTCTTTCTCACCATCTCCATAGAGCTCTTTAATCAACTCTTCATACTCTAAGACCAGAGATTTACTCATT
>JAYEJE010000240.1:0-6361 GCA_034660415.1 Methanobacteriota archaeon
GGAGATGAAGGAGAAAAAACAGAATTACGTCTCTCAAATGGGCGACTTTATAATATCAGCGTGGGGAAAATATCCGCAGAGTGGATTCCTGCCGAGATTAGAATAGATGAGGATAATGATGAAGATGAAGATGTCGGCGAAGAAGTTACACCACGTTCTCCAGTCATAACAGCTTGGAAACCTGCCGAAGCGGTTGTAAGCAATGCAGTAGGCGAATCAATGACTTTCAATATCACGGTAAACCAAATAGCAGATATTAGCTGGCAAATAAATGGGACAAAAGCGCAAACAGATAATAGCGTAACGGAAGCTGTCTATACAAATACGAGTGCAGTTATTGGGACCTGGAACGTTTCAGCAATCGCAACTAACACAACCACTGGATTATCTGATATGCACACATGGCTATGGAGCGTAATTCCTACTACAACTGTAACGCCAACGCCTATACAGACATCAAGAGTAACCCCGGCACCTGAAGCAGAAATTGAAACTGAAACTGAAGTAACACCAACGCCTACACGGGCACCAAGAGTAACACCAACCCCTATAACGCCCACTCCTACACCAAAAACACCAGGATTCGAGACTGTTCTCGCAATAGCTGTGCTGTCGACAATTGCGCACATTCTGCTTAGGAAGAGGTGAAAGCGAAGATAAAAAATATAGGAGGTAATAAAAAGGAAAAATGAAAAGAAGAGAAAGTTCTTTTGGTAAAGCTTTTCTTAACACTTCGTGGAAGAAAAGGTTTGTGGAAATAGCACTTGTGCTGTGTTCGATGCTTTTAGTGGCTTTTTCCGGTATTGCCGCAGGTCAAAATCAAGAAACTTTAGGCATCTATGGCAATGCAAATCTAGACGATACCATTGACATGCGGGACATTACATACACGGCGAGAATAATCTGCTGGTTAGAAGAGCCTACTGATTTAGCGGATGCAAACCACGATGGGGAAATAGACGTAGGTGATATGACGCAAATAGGACTGATAATTCTTGGGCGGGAGAAGAAGCTTACTATCGTGGATGCCGTTGACAGAATAGTGACGTTAGACATGCCAATAGAAAGTATCGTTGTCACAGACGATAATCATGCTGAGCTCATAAGGCTTATAGGCGCAGAGAATAAAGTAGTAGGAATAGAGAGGAGTATACCAGACCGTGGTTATTTTCCCGTAATGAGTGACAAACCAGATATTGGCAACCAGTGGACTGGTCTCAACTATGAACTGATTGCAGAGCTCAATCCTGACGCCGTGATTATGCTTGGTTTACCTATCGTCCCGGTAGAGCCAGTGACTAGGAAATTAGATGAAATTGGTGTCAAAGCAGTTTGTATAGACCCCATTGACATCGAAAAGCGCGCTAATACCATAATGCTATTAGGATACATCCTTGGAAAAGAGGGAAGAGCTGGAGAATACCTTGAGTGGAGAGAAGACAAACTGGACATTATCCGGGAACGTTTAAAAGATCTGGATAACGAGGATAAGCCGAAAACTGTTGCTAGAGATACAGACTTTAGAGGCGTTTTGGGCAACCGATATGTAATGAGTAAGACAATAGAGATGGCCGGTCTCAGAAATATTGCGGATTTTCCCGGACTTAGAGAGGTTGATCCCGCGTGGATTCTCGAAAATAATCCAGAGGTCTTTCTTTTGGGGGATTGGAAGAGCGAGTACGTGGGCTACAAAATAACTAGCCCCGCGATGGCAGAGGAGGATATAAAGGAGGAAACAGATAAGCCAGGATTTGATAAGATTACAGCAGTGATAAAAGGAGACGTATATGAGGTAGAGTATATGTTACTCGGGACAAGAGGAGACATTGGGGTATTCTACTTAGCTAAGATAGCTCATCCTGAGAAATTCAAGGATATGGACCCCGTGGAAATACATAGGGAATATTTCGAAGATTGGCTTCGTGTAGACTATCAGGGGATTTTCTTTTATCCGCATACTTGGAGTGATTAATACAGGGAAAAGATGGAATTTGAGGAAATATTGGGGAAAGCAAAAGGTGAAGAGATAACAAGAGAAGAAGCGCTATTCCTATTTGAAAGTGCAAACGATTGGATAAAAATCTCTCAATTACTACGCACAGCGAGTTATGTGAGAGATAAGAATCTTGGAAGAGTTTTCAAGTTAGATGCTTTTATTCTCTCTTCAAATAAAGGCTGCAAAATAAATCCGCCTTGCAGGTATTGTGGGCAAGCAAGCCAAAAATTCAAGTTCTTCACAAAGGTAGCAACTCCGGAAGAGGTAGCTGAATCAGCAAAGATTGCAGAACAACTCGGATTCAAAGGCGTTCAGTGTGGCGGTGGTTGTTCAGGGTACAAGGGCGCTGAAGCAGTAGAGGATACAAGAATCATAAAGGATTCGACAAACCTGGATGTTTTTGTCAACTATGGTGCAGACATGTCAGAGAAAAACATCCTCAAACTTAAACAGCTTGGGGTGGGAAGAATCGGTTGCTCATTTGAAACCATAAACGAGGCGTTATTTAAAAAGATAAAACCTGGCGATAGCCTAGATGGAAGGAAAAATGTCGCACAGCTCATAGATGAACATAGTATTAAGCTTGCAACTGGAATAATGATCGGCATATCAGAATCCTATACAGATCGGGTAAATCATATTTTTTATCTCAAAAAATTTGAGAATTTGAGCACAATTTACATCTCGGGCTTCTTCCCAATCCCAGGAACACCCATGGAGGGGTACTCTGCAGCAACTCCGATAGAAATAGCTAAAACTATGGCTATAGCCCGACTTGCCCATCCTTATGCCGACTTAGATGGCTCATTTGGAAGGGACGACCATTTGCAACTCTGGATAATGGCTGGAGCAAACCGCAGAATAATTCACGGGATATTTGAATCCAAAAATAAAATTGCATTTACTAAGCACTTTTATGGAGAACAAACGCAAATTGGAGAGGACTTCATTTTCATTAATACCCTTCCAATCTACGCCAACATGATACAAGAAATGGGACTGAACCCTGATTTGAATAAAGGATGTGATATGGAAGGATGAGAAAGAAAATAGTAGAAAATCGGAATAAAAATTTAGGAGATGATAAGAAAAAAATGAAAACAATAGAATGTTCTTTTGGTAAAGCTTTCTTAAAACTCTTTTGCTTCGCAAAAGCGTTTACGGAAAATACTTCGTGGAAGAAAAGGTTTGTGGAAATAGCAATCGTGCTGTGTTCTGTGTTTTTAGTGGCTACTTTACCGGGTATTGCCGCTGATCAAAATCAAGAAACTTTAGGCATCTACGGCAATGCAAATGAAGATGACACCATTGACATGCGCGATATTACCTTCACGGCGAGAATAATCTGCTGGTTAGAAGAGCCTACTGATTTAGCGGATGCGAACCACGATGGAGAAATAGACGTAGGCGACATGACACAAATAGGGCTGATAATTCTTGGAAGGGAGAAGAAGCTCACCATCATAGACTCCAATGATAGAATAGTGACGTTAGATATGCCAATAGAAAGGATAATCGCTCTATCTACTGGTGGCCCCGCCGCGCCACTTTGTCTCTTAGGGGTAGAGGATAAACTAGTTGGGAGCAATGGAATGATAGCTAAAAGCCCAAGTTACCCTGATTTGCATGACATACCTTCGGTTGGCTACCCGGGACCCGACTATGAAGCAATTGTAGAACTTGAGCCAGATCTGGTAATGGCTTGCACATGGGCCTACGGGGGAGAGTATGGAGACGTGTATATGCTGGAGTCGCTCGGAATAAAAACTGTGATGTTTGACTTTGGTACTCCAGCAACTCTTCCAAAGACAATGCAAATCCTGGGCGTAATAATGGGAAAGGAGGAAAGAGCTGAAGAGTACATTGATTTCTTCCACTCAACGCTAAGTCTCGTAGACGAGAAAGTTGAAGGGTTAGAGGAAAGGAAGACTGTGTACTACGAATTTGCCGTTAGATCTAGCGACTATTATAAAACCGGTGGCGGTGGCTCAAAATTTGATGAAAAGATTCAGCGAGCCGGAGGAATAAACATCTTTGCTCATATCCCTCGGCCATCTTTCGATGCAGACCCTGAAGCAGTGTTGGAAGAAGACCCTGATGTGGTTACCATTGATGCACATGCTACGTGCTCTATTTACGAAATGGGTGACACAATCGAGCTGGAGGAATTTAGAGCGGAGATAATAAACAACCGACCTGGCTGGAATAATATGACCGCAGTGAAAAACGACGATCTATACATATTTGTTCATGAGACCTTTTGCTCAATACACGTTCCAGTAGGTATTTGTTACCTTGCCAAGACACTGTATCCTGACGAATTCTCGGACTTAGATCCCGAAGCTATCAAAAACGAATATCTGGAGGAGTTCTTCCCTGATAGGGAATATCTAATGGAGTATCAAGGACCACATGTCTATCCATGCAAATGGTGTACGTAGTTGATGTAAGAAAGTGTGCACTCAATAAAACCGGAAGATGCAGAAGTAAAAGAGAAATGTCCCGTATAGGGGTAGCTATATTATAGATAAGAGAATGGTGGAAATGAACGGAGAAAAAACGCTCAAGATTGTAATTGTCGCTTCAAGTCCAGAAACGGAAACTTTTCATTGGGCAATGCAAGACATAGCGAGGGAATACGGTAAGATCATAGATTTACATTTTTATCACTTGAGTGCGGTAGATGAAGAACTGATTGATGAAAACATATTCAGAGAAGATTTACAAGCTGCTGATGTTGTTTTATTAGATATAAGGCCCCAGCAGCGTGGTGCTGAGATAATCACTGAGGTGCTATCCGAAACAAATAACACCGTCATAGTGCTTTTTGCCGCTTCCAGTACCATCTGGCAACTTGCAAGATTAGGTAGTTTTGTAATGAAGAAGTATGCGAAACGCGAGGTGGAATATGATTTAGATAGTGAAGCTTGCTATGAGGAGGTATTGAAAGGGCAGAAAGTCCGAGATATGATCAAGAAAATGGGTAAAATTTTACCTGTTGGCAGTTTAAAGCACGGGAGGAACTGGGCAGTTGCTATTGATTATTGGGAATGTGGCGGTAAAGAGAACATCAAAAATCTTCTGCTTTTTGTTGCAAAGAACTACGGAGGATACAAGAATCTAAAACCAAAACCCCCCATAGAAATTCCTGATATTGGAATATACCATCCTGAATTTGGCGTATTCACGGATCTCGAACAGTTTATATCCAGGTATGATTTGGATGAAAAAAAACAGACAGTCGGCATAATATTCTTCCGCAATACTTTTTTCGAGCAATCTAAACCCATCGTGAACGAACTTGTCAGAAGACTTGAACCGAGTGCAAATGTCATTCCCGTTTTTGCTACTTGTAACGAGACAAACCCAAAAGCGTTCAAAAATTTTTTCTTCCGAAACGATGAACCCGTAATCAACGCATTGCTAAAAGTGCAGTGTCACAGATTCTACGGACCCCTGGGAGAAGACCCGAGAATCATGCTGGATATTATTGAGAAACTTAAGTGCCCAATTTTTATATCCACTCCAACCTACCTTCGAGAGATTTCTAAATGGGAGGACTCAAAAACAGGACTTATGCCGGTGGAAGTTGTTGTTAACGTCATGCGACCCGAGTTAGACGGCTGCATAGAACCAATTGTTATAGGTGGGCTGGCAAGCTCCGGGTTTAGTAAAGAATTGGATATGGAAATAAAGGGTATGGGAGTCATAGATGATCGGGTTCAGGAATGTACTTCTCGGGCTAAAAATTGGTTGAAATTGCAGACGAAAACAAATTCAGAAAAAAATGTTGCAATAATTATCTACAATTATCCACCAGGGGAAGATAACTTAGGAAATGCGAGCTATCTTGATGTTTTCGCGAGCGTCGAAAAACTTCTTAAGAAAATGAACGAGCATGGCTACACTGTCAGTATTCCGGATAAAAGACTTTTCGATGTTTTTCTGAAAGAAAAATTAGTGAATTCCGCTAAATGGTCACCAAAAGAAAAATTCAATGGCAAACTCGTGTCCAATCACATATACTCGGCTTGGTTTAACACATTATCGGATGAAATAAAAAACGAAGTGAGAAAAGAATGGGGTGACCCACCGGGTAATGTAATGGTGCGAGGTCAAGAGTTTTTAATTCCTGGGATAACCTTGGGGAACATCTTTTTTGGTTTGCAACCCTCCAGAGGAGTCCATGAGAACCCGGAAAAAGCATATCATGATAAAGCGATACCGCCACATCATCAGTACCTCGCATTTTATAATTGGTTAGAAAAAGAATTTAGAGCAGATGCTGTTATTCACGTTGGAACTCACGGCACTCTTGAATTTCTGAAAGGGAAGGAAGTAGGTCTTTCTAAGAGTTGTTTCCCT
>JAYEJE010000241.1:0-6351 GCA_034660415.1 Methanobacteriota archaeon
TTTTGTCGCACATGAGCAGAGGAAGAAGAATAGGGGTGCAATCGAGGACACATACCTTGATATCTTATACACGCGAGATCGAGAAGAGATAAAGCAGTTGGATATGAGAAATTATGAAATAGGCGAAAGGATAGGTTATGCAAAGATAACAGCGGAAGTAAAGGACGCCTCTTTTTCATTTGATAATCCCGCAATATACGAAATAGAACACCCAGAGATAAGCAAGGTTCTTTCTTTTACGCATACATATGTCGGGCAAGCGTTAGCAGGCGAAAAGATAGAAGCGCGTGGCGTAATAGAGCGCACAAAGTATGAGTCACGATTGGTCGTGGGTACGACGAGGGATGCGAAGGGCGAGTGGATAAGGTCGCTCTCGCTTTGAAATGATCTTTTGGGAAGGATGCAGGATACAGGATACCTGTTTGACTTGCATCGGTGCATTTTCTCGTGAAAATGTGTTCAAGAAAAAGTCAAAAATGATTAATTAGCCACAGAGACCTCAGAGGACACAGAGGACACAGGGGGAAAATAAAATAACTCGGTGCTCTCGGTGTATAAAACTCTGTGGCAGAAAAATCATACCATATTATACAACAAGAAAGTGTAATATCAGACTAAAAGTAACTATTGTCAAAGAGTAACGCGGATTAACGCGGATTAACGCAGAAGAAATTAAATCCGTGTAAATCTGCGTCCTAAATCAAATAGGAGGAAGTTATACGTTAGTTATATACAAGTACAAAAAAACCTTGTTGAAAAAGGGAAGGGTCATGGAACTTAAAGTGAAGATACTTGCAGATAAAGAGGAAGAGAGGATATTGGAAGTCTCGAATGATGATACATACGAGAAGGTATTAGAGAAACTGGGAATAAATCCCGTGGAGGTAGTTGTGCTTCGTAATAGTAAGCCCGTGCCGGAAGATGAAAAACTGGACACTCTAAATAATGGCGCGGTAACGATTATCCGAATTGTCTCCGGAGGGTGATGTAAAGCTCTATCTTTAGTTAAACAAACAAACAAACTAATCTTGAAAGACGGCAAAAAAATGGATGATAACAAATATGTAGGGCATTTCACAGAGCTCGTGGAATTGGAACGTGAGGAACAGATGCGGCGGCATGAAGAGGAGATGCGGCGGCTGAGTGGTCGGGAACGGGAAGAGCGAGGTAGAGCATTTTTAAAGATGAGAGGGAAATCTCAGGATCTGGGACTGGGCGGAAAGCACATGGTGAAGTTTAGAAAACAAACTCCTGGTTCCACATTACCAGAAAGCGAAATAGAAGTTGGAGACCTCGTACTGATAAGTAAAACAAGCCTGTGGGATGAGGACAACCCGCTGGGTACGGTAGCAGAGAAGACTTCGTATGCTATCACAATTGCATTTGATAATGCGCCACCAGGTTTTGTATATCGTAAAGACCTTAGAATTGACCTTTTTGTTAATGATATTACGTTTCAACGGATGATCGAAGCTTTAAAGCAATTTAGAAGATTACCGCGCTGGCGTAAGGACAAATTACTCGGTAATTCCGCCCCTGAGTTCACCCAGGCAGATAAAATAGAATTCTTCAATACGAAATTGAACAAAAGCCAACAGGAAGCGGTTATAAGGAGTTTGGCGGCACGTGACTTCTTCCTCATCCATGGACCGCCGGGAACGGGTAAGACGATAACCTGCGTTGAGGTCATAGCACAGCTTATTAAGCGCGGCAATAGGATATTAACCGCAGCAGACTCCAACGTGGCGGTGGATAACTTAGTAGAACGATTGGACAGAATAGGTGTGAACGTGGTACGAATAGGGCATCCGGCACGAATAATACCCGCTTTACGAAGAAGAAGCCTTGATTATCTTGTTCAAGATGAACCGGACTATCGAAAAGCGCAGGAGTTCAGGAAGCGAGCATATGAGCTAAAGGAAGACATGAAAGGGTATATCATGCCAGAAATGCGATGGAGACGTGGATTAAGTGATGAAGAGATAATGCTGCTTGCAAGTGAAGGGGCGACAACAAGGGGAATACCGCTGAAGAAAATAGAGGGCATGAAGAAATGGCTTGATTTGAAACATGAGCTAGATAGGTTATTTGGTGATGCACGTGAACTAGAAGAGCGTGCAATAAGGCGAATTATAAAGGCTGCAGCAGTAATTTGCACAACGAACAGCACTGCGGGCTCGGAGATACTAAAAGGCGAAAAATTCGATTTTGCTGTTATTGACGAGGCTACCCAGTCCACCGAACCTTCAGCATTGATTGCCGTGCTCAAGGCGAAGCGGTTTATCATGGCTGGGGATCACAAGCAGCTTCCACCTACTGTTTTGAACGAGGAGGCGGCATGCAGGAGTTTCACCAAGAGTCTTTTCGAGCGACTTCTGGCGCTACATGGTGATAAGATACGAGTTATGCTTGATGTGCAGTATAGAATGAACGAAGAGATAGCGGAATTTCCGAATCGTGAGTTCTATGATGGTAAGCTGAAAGCAGATGAACAGGTAAAACGGCGTACTCTTATGGATATACTCCCGGAATCAGTAGATGAAGAGAGTGAAGATGTAAAACCATTTTTGTTTATCGATACCTGCGATGAGCTTGAGGAACGTGTACGAAAAGGTTCTACATCGAGAGAGAATCCCGGAGAGGCGAAATTGGTTAAGGATGTTGCCGAACGACTGTTAAACAGGGGTATAAGATCGGAAGATATAGCTGTTATCTCGCCTTACGATGACCAGGTAGCGCAGATTAAAAGGATGCTCCATGTAGAGGGCTTGGAGATAAAGACTGTGGATGGGTTCCAGGGCAGGGAGAAGGAGGTAGTCATTGTGTCATTTGTGAGGAGTAACAAATCAGGGACTATAGGATTTCTCAAGGATTTGAGGAGGCTTAATGTCTCCATAACGAGAGCGAAACGGAAGTTGGTTTTAATTGGGGATTCCAATACGCTGGAAAGTGAAGGGTGTTATAGACGGCTTGTTGCGTTGGCGAAGGAGAGCGGAGGATATAGAAGGGCGATTTAGGGTTCAAGGACAACATAAATCAGGTCAATGCAGTTATTATTTATGCTTGTGTATAAGAAAGGAAAGAGGCACCGATTATCATTTTTATGATTTTATTTATATTTACTTATCTTATATCTATCATCTATTCATATCACTACGTTTAAAGAGAGGGAGTAGGCAATTCCAGATGAGTGTGAACATGGAAAAAGGAACAACAAGTAAAGTGCTTGTAACCGACAATATCTCAGAAGAGGGGATAAAGAAGCTGCGTGAGTTTGGAGACGTTGACGTCGAACTGGACTTAAGCAAGGAAGATTTGGCGGTGCACATTGCAGACTATGATGCTCTGGTGATAAGAAGCGGTACAACAGTGACGAAAGAGATAATCGATGCCGGCAAACGTTTAAAGGTAATAGGTAGGGCTGGTGTCGGTGTGGACAACATAGATGTGGAAAGAGCGACGGAAAAGGGAATTCTGGTAGTTAATTCGCCCGACGCAAATACCATATCTGCTGCGGAGCATACATTTGCGATGTTGCTCAGCCTTTCGAGGGATATACCGGCTGCGAACGTGTCGCTGAAATCCGGCAAGTGGGAAAGAAAGAAGCACATGGGTGTGGAAGTGAACGGCAAGGTATTGGGCACAATCGGTATGGGAAGAGTAGGGAGTGAAGTAGCAAAGCGAGCAAAGGGGTTTGGAATGCGAGTAGTTGCATACGACCCGTTTATATCACAGGATAAAGCGAAAGAACTAGGAATTACGCTTTTGGGGTTTAAGGAGGTACTTGCTACTGCCGATTTTATTACTCTGCATACGCCACTCACAAAGGACACGCACCATATGATAGGTAAGGGCGAGTTCGAATTGATGAAAGACGGCGTTCGTGTAATAAATTGTGCTCGTGGCGGTATATTAGATGAGGATGCACTGAAAGAAGCGATAAAGGCGGGTAAAGTAGCAGGTGCTGCTCTTGACGTCTTCGAGCAAGAGCCACCAAACAATGATGGTCTGCTGGAGCTGGAAGAAGTAATCGTTACACCACATTTAGGTGCATCAACAACCGAAGCGCAGAGAGCTGCTGCTGTTGTCATTGCCGATGAGGTGATAGGGGCGTTAAGTAACAAGCCGGTAAAAAATGCGCTTAACATGCTATATGTCGAAGAGGAGTTGATGGATAGCGTAAAACCGTATTTAGTGTTAGCCGAGAAACTGGGATTACTCAGTGCACAACTGATCCCGAAATCGCGTAGAATTGAGCAGTTTAACGTTTCTTATGAAGGAGAATTAGGCATGGTAGAAGCAGGCATAGGTAAAAACACAAGATTGATAACCGTAGCGCTACTGAAGAACTTCCTAGCGTGGTTCACAGATGGTGTGAACTATGTGAATGCCGAGGCAATAGCGAAGAAATTCGGGGTTAAAGTTACGGAGAGTAAGACAGAGGGCGTTGAAAATTTCGTCTCCTTGATTAGCATTACCCTGCGTACAGAAGGCGAGTTTGAAACGACCGTTTCCGGCACGCTATTCGGAAAAGACGATCCGAGAATAGTGAAAATAGATGGGTTCTGGATGGATGCGTCTCCTTCGGGCCACATGCTCATATGCTCCTTCATTGATAAACCGAGGGTGATAGGACCTGTTTGCACGATTCTGGGTGACCACAGCATAAATATAACCGGGATGCGAGTAGGGCGGGAGAAGAAAGAAGGCGAAGCGGTGATGGTACTTAATGTTGACAATCCGGTTGCTGGCGATATTATAGAAGATATAATGAAGGTAGAGAATCTAATAGATATAAAGTTGGTGAAACTGTAAAAATGATAAAGAGAAGAAGGGTAAAATTTGCACGATATGGCTGGTGGAAGAAGAAGAAGCTGAGTAAGAGCTGGAGAAGGCCTCGCGGCCATGATAACAAGGTGCGAGAGCATAGAGGTGGAAAACCTGCATGGGTGCAAGTAGGGTATAGAAGGAGAAAGGAAGATCGTGGCTTGCATCCGTCAGGAATGTACGAAGTGCTTATCTTCAATCCAAATGACCTCGCTAAGGCAGATCCAATAGATGAAGTAGCTGTGCGGATCGCATCAACAGTGGGGAGACGGAAACGGGAAGTGATAGAAGAGAAAGCTGCTGCGCTTGGTATTAAAGTGCTTAATCCTATGCGACATGTCGGACTCGTGACATCCGAATAACGGACTGTCCGCTAGCTATTCACGAGATCACAGTGCCATGATGATCGCCGTGAACGGCACCGGTAATATTATGTGGGTTGCGGCCATCAATAACGATAGTCTCTATTCCGCTCCGTTCTATTATCTTCGCGGCAACGGGATCTATAACAATTCGCGACCCTGCTTTTAACACCTCTTTCATTGTCAGCGCTACGAGTTCCTTTGCCGTGAGCCGATCGTATTTCTTTGCGTCCTGATAAACATGCGGGTCGGAATCGTATACGCCGTCTACTGAGGTCACAACTATGAGGCGGTCTGCATCTACGTATTCCGCGAGGATCGCAGCTACTGCATCTGTTGTGTGTCCGGGGCTTACACCGCCCATTACTGCTATCTTCTTGTCTTCTTTCACCGTAGCCGCTTCTTTATAATCGTAAAACGGTTCCGGATACGCATCTTTTAACGCTGTTATGAGCAATTTCGCATTTATTCGCGTCACCGCTATGCCGATATAATCGCAGCAGGCTTCGTTCGCGCCTAAATCGCGTGCTATATTTATACTATCGCGCGCTATCGCACCGCCGCCGGTGACTACATATAGGGTGCATGACCCCGCAAGCTCATCTAAGACCGCAGCAAGTGCTTTTATGCGCGCTGCATCTGCGAAATATATGCCGCCTATTGAAAATACGACTTTCATGGTTGCTCGCTCTTAATTATAAACATTTATTAAAAAAGAAAACCGAAAATTAAGAAAAATCCTGAGCCATGGAAAGGGAGTGTGTGGGAGAAAAAACCGAGATACATCAAAAATCAAATAATACCAAACATAGTGAACGGAACGTTTGAGGTTATTTGAGGGGGATGTACCAATATAGGATGCAAGTACAGTGTCATTAGTGATAATAGCTTGCGATACAAATTCTTATCCCCAAACTCACAAACTCACAACCCCCGCTCAAACATGCGCCCAATTATCCTTTCCGTAACGTCAATACCGCACGCGACTTTTATACCTTTTCCTGAAGGTGTCGCATTGACCTCAAGCACAAACAGTCCTTCGTCTCCTTCTATCAAGTCAACGCCCGCAAAGTCCGCACCTACTGCCTTTGCCGCATTTACAGCCAGTGCTCGCATCTTCTCTGTTAGGTCACACTTGAGTGTGGTGCCGCCCTGACTCAAG
>JAYEJE010000242.1:0-6333 GCA_034660415.1 Methanobacteriota archaeon
AAAGCTCCTACTTCCAATGCTTTAATCAACTTCTTTTATTTCATTTGAAGGAAAGATTACAACCTGTTTGCTTCGACAGAATTTATTCATCGTACTTGGGTTCTAATCCGTGGGCATAGGCAATAGGTATCATATAGACCCCGCGACTATAAAGTTTGCCGTGACATTTTTGGAAATTGTATCCATATTTTTAAATGCTTCATTTATCTATTGGTATATGAGCAAGTAAGATGATAAGAATTAAGGATTTATCCAAAGACTGGAAAGAATTCACTCTGAAGAACATAAACTTAGAAGTAAAAAAAGGCGAATATTTCGTTATACTGGGGCCGACTGGCGCGGGAAAGACGTTGCTACTCGAAACAATCGCGGGTTTTTACTTTCCCGACAGTGGAGAAATCAGGATAGAAGGACATGATGTAACGGATCTGCCACCAGAGCTAAGGCAAATTGGCTTCATTTATCAGGATTATTCGCTATTCCCGCATTTGAACGTTGAGCAGAACATACAATTCGGCTTGAAGTTGAAGAAGACTCCGGATACAAAGAGTCCGAATGAACTAATGGACTGGCTGAAGATAGCACATCTTGCGCATCGCTATCCCGTTACCTTAAGCGGCGGCGAGCAGCAAAAGGTCGCTATTGCCAGGGCAATTGCCATTGAACCATCCATATTGCTTCTGGACGAGCCGTTATCCGCGTTAGACCTCAGAACGAGGGTTTATCTACGCGAAGAACTGAAGCGAGTAAAAGCAGAATTCGGTATTACTATGGTTCATGTCACACATGACCAGACAGAGGCTATGGTCTTAGCAGATAGAATAGCAGTGATGATGAATGGCCAGATAGAGCAAGTTGGCACTCCGTACGAGATATTCAATAAGCCGCTAAATGAAGAGATAGCTGATTTCGTTGGCGTTGAGAACATCTTACACGGGGTCGTTCAGGATAATGAGAACGGCATTGCTAAGATAGAAGTTGATATGGGCGCTAACATATTCGCAGTTTCTGACTATCATGCGGGCGAGGTGAGAGTATTCCTAAGACCGGAGGATATAATTTTGTCTTTAAGCCGAGGAGATAGCAGTGCCAAGAACGTTATAGGCGGCAGAATAACCGAGCTGCATGATATGGGTCCCTTAACACGAGTAAAGTTGGATACAAAACTTGTGGCACTTATTACAAAGCAATCACGTGAAAGCCTCGAGCTGCGAATTGGGGCGGAAATATATGCAACTTTTAAAGCGACTTCAGTGCATGTGGTGAGGTTATAAGAAGGATATGTATTTATGATGGATAAAATAGGCAAACTCGTGATCATCCTATCGCTGTTGGGTGTTTGTATCTTATATGGCATATCATCAGTTATTGCGCCACCTTACGTGCCTTTGGACGAGGTTGGCGCACACGAAAGCGCATTTGTACGTACAAGAGGTGTTATCTCCGACTTCTACGTTACAGGATCCGGGAATGTGCTCATGAGAATAACGGGAAACCAAACCGAGCTACTGATATTTATTAGCTCCGCTGCTAATAGCGAGAATTTATTAAATCTGAGCTACGGCGATGAGATAGAGGTTGAAGGCAGAGTGACGGTATATAAAGGCGAGTACGAACTCCTAGCCGATGAGAACGCAATAAAAAAGGTGGCCCACGAAAGTAATGTATCTTTCATATCGCAGATAGCGCTACGTCCGGAGTATTATAAGGGAAGAAGGATACGTGTTGCAGGTTATGTCAAGGACGTATACAAACGAGTTTTTCAGCTCTGCGATGAAAAAGGTAATTATTGCATGATCGTGAATGCGAATGAAATTCGCATCTCAAAGTTGCAGGAGGGCACTAAGATAGTTGCAGAAGGATTATTTTATTATGTGCCTCAGAACATGCGGTATGAGTTGAATTTAATCGCTCTGAGCTAGAAGTGAAGAATGAAGAGATGGAAATTGGGTCTCCTGTAACCTTAAGGGGTTATTTGGAAGTACTGGAAAATTTATTCATTCAACGAAACATGTTTCCGATAGACCTAAAAAATGGCGTAGAAGCTTTTAATAGAATGAGGAAGGTATATTACATTGACCCATATCTTTTTCATATTTTTAAAATGCCGCTTACGAAAACAGAAAAATAATAAACCATTATTCTTTTTAATTATATCATGATGATAAGGAATGACAAATGGAGCAAGAAATAAAGACGAAAGAGGAAGTATTTGAAACGATAGAGAAGCGAGCTGTAAAAAGCATCGGACTTTGGTTCACAGACATCCTAGGGCGGTTAAAGAGTGTCGCCATTTCTGTTTCCGAATTAGAAGCCGCCTTTGACGAAGGTATGGGCTTTGACGGCTCCTCGATAAAGGGTTTTGCACGGATAGACGAAAGCGATATGCTCGCGAAACCAGACCCCACCACATTTCGAATTGTTCCGTGGCGACCAAAGGCGGATGCAGTTGCGAGAATGTTCTGTGACATCTTACAGCCCGATGGTACCCCCTACGAGGGCGATCCGAGGTATATATTGAAGCGGAACTTAGAGCACTTGAAAGAGGAGAGCTACACATTCTATGTCGGTCCGGAACTGGAATACTTCTATTTTAGAGGCAATAAAAACCCGGAGCTACTGGATGAGGGCGGCTATTTCGATTTGATGACCCTGGATGCGGGAAGCGACTTACGAAGGGACGCAGTCTTAACGCTGGAGGCTATGGGTATAGATGTAGAAGCAAGCCATCACGAAGTTGCACCGTCACAGCATGAGATAGACCTTCGTTATAAAGATGCGCTTACTATGGCCGACCAGGTGATGACATACCGGATAGTGATAAAGGAGATAGCACAGCAACAGGGCTGTTATGCATCGTTCATGCCTAAACCTATCTTCGGTGTGAATGGTTCGGGAATGCATGTGCATCAATCGTTATTTAAAGGGGACAGAAATGCGTTCTTCGATCAAGATGAGGAATATCAACTGTCTGAACATGCAAAAGGATATATCGCGGGACTGTTAAGGCATGCACCGGAGATAACCTCGGTAACCAATCAGTGGATAAATTCATATAAGCGTCTGGTTCCAGACTATGAAGCGCCGGTGTATATTACCTGGGCACGTCGTAACCGCTCTACGCTTGTAAGGGTGCCGATGTATAAGCCGGGAAAAGAGAAAGCGACACGAGTGGAATATCGCAGCGCAGATCCTGCATGCAACCCGTATTTGGCATTTTCTGTCATGCTCGCTGCCGGGCTGGCCGGAATGAAGGGTAAGTACGAGTTGCCACCATCCACGGAGAAGGATGTATATTTGATGAGTGGTGCGGAAAGGGCGAAGGAAGGGATAAAGTCACTACCCGGGAGTTTGATTGAAGCTATTGGACTGACAGAGAATAGTGAACTGGTGAGAGAAGCTTTAGGTAACCACACATTCAACAACTTTATCACATCAAAGAAGGTAGAATGGGACAAATATCGCATGAACGTGTCGGAATGGGAGTTAAAGGAGTATCTACCGGTGCTGTAACACTTTTTCTTTTTTAGAAAAAAAGAAAACCTGTGCTAAAAGAAAAAAAATATTTGTTTAGCTTTTTTTCATTTATGATAATGAGATAGTATAAAATCCAAAATAGGTATTTTTTTGTTATCGTACATCAAAAAGTTTAAATATTGTGACAGTCAAATGACAATTAGTGGACGAAGATGGAACTGAGACAGATAACAGAGCAAAATCCGTGGTGGGAAGACAAAGAGAAAATAAACGAAGACGAAAAGGTAAAGGAAGCCTTATCAAAACGGCAGAAAATAGAATTTCCGTTTAAAAACGAGAACACATTAATCATTGGGCCAAGACAGGTAGGTAAAACGACATTCCTAAAACTTTTCATCAAGAATTTGATTGATAATGGTGTAGATTCAAAGAGGATTCTCTACTTTTCGTGCGAGACAATAAAAGATTTCACTAATCTCGTGGAAATTGTCAGGTTCTCTGATTCGTTGATGCCTGGCAAGAAATACCTCTTCTTTGATGAAATAACTTTCGTGAACGAGTGGCAGAGGGCAGTAAAGTTTGTTCTTGATTCGCCCTTAATTAAGGATAAATTCATTTTCGTTACGGGTTCTTCCTCTATTGCACTGAAGAAGGAGACATTTCCCGGAAGACCAATAAAAATCCGGTCTTTTCTACCTTTATCATTCAAAGAATTTTGTAATATCATTGGTAGTGGAAACCTCAAAAAACAGCTTACGGTACAAATTTCCCGGCTATCGGTTAATGAGCTAAATGAAAAAGCAAAAAAGCTATTATTTTATTTCAGCGAAATCGAGAAACTTTTTCGGCTATACGTTAAGTGTGGCGGTTTTCCAAGAAGCGTCTACGAACTGATAGAAAAAGGTAAAATAAGAGAAGAGACCCATGAAATATACTGGAAGTGGCTTATCGGCGACATAGCCAAGATAGAAAGAAGCGAAAGAATAACCTCGTCTGTGCTGCTCGGCGTTTTAAAGAATTATGGCACAAGATTTTCGCTCAATTCAATAGCGAAAGAGATGGAAATTGGGTCTCATGTAACCATAAGGGGGTATTTAGAGGTTCTGGAAAATTTGTTTGTTCTAAGAAACGTATTTCCGATAGACCTAAAAAAGGGCGTAGAATCTTTCAGGAGAATGAGGAAGGTATATTTCATTGACCCTTTTCTTTTTCATAGTTTTAAAATGCAGCTTACAAAAACAGAAATTAAAGAAGAGGAAATGCCTAATTTAGTCGAAGGGATAGTTGCAGAGCATCTAATAAGGAAATTTGGTAAGATATTTTATTATTATCAAAAGAAGGAGATTGATTTTTATTTGGAAGGCTCAGGAATCGAGGTTAAATGGCAAAATAAAGTAGAAAAGAGGGACTTTCCGGCAGTACAATTGCAGAATAAAATCTTGGTGGGTAAAGACCAATTTGAATTTTATGAGAATGAAATGATTATTCTCCCGACCTGTGTATTTTTATTATTGATTTAGGGTTATACAATGACAACAAGAACAGGCATAATTGCAATACAGGGAGATGTGGAAGAGCACGTTAGGGCGATGGAGGAGGCTTTAGCAGAGCGGGGAGAAAAAGGAGAAGTGGTGAAGATAAAGCATCGAGGAATAGTTAAATCATGTGATGCCATTATCATACCAGGCGGGGAAAGCACAACAATAGGCAGGCTAATGGAGCGAGAAGGTATCCTTCCGGAGATAAAAGAAGCTGCTGAAGTGGGAAAGCCGATATTGGGCACCTGTGCTGGGATGGTATTGCTTGCGAAAGAGGGCAATGAAGAAGTTGCAAAGACAGGACAGCCACTGCTCGGTTTAATGGATGTAAAAGTAAAGAGGAATGCTTTTGGAAGGCAAAGGGAATCTTTTGAGGTGTTGTTAAAGATGAGCCTTTTTGATGATCCTTTTCATGCGGTCTTCATTAGAGCACCTGCTATAATCCAAGCGGCGGAAAATGTAGATGTATTAGCAACTTTCGATGGGCACATAGTAGCAGCTAAGCAAAGAAACATAATTGCGCTTTCTTTTCATCCAGAACTTACCGAAGACCGAAGGATTCATCATTATTTCCTTGGCTTGTTATAGCTGTAGCCTGATTGGTTCGACATTAGCAATCCAGATAAATTTGGCGTCATTCATGCAAAACTTTCATCTTCAGCTTTGCAAAATCCTCTTTTATCTCTACCTGGAAGCCCATCCCTCTAAATATCTGCTCAAGTTCCATTTTAACGAATTTCTTTGGTACATCCGAACCTAAAACCAGAGTGAACTGGTGAGAGAAGCTTTAGGTAAGTACACCTTCAACAACTTTAGCATTTCGAAGACGGTAAAATGGAGCGTGTATTAAGTGAACGTGTCCGAATGGGCGTTGGACGAGTATCTATCGGTGCTGTAACACTTTCTCTTTTTTAGAAAAAAAGAAAATTTAGCCTGTGCTAAAAGAAAAAAGTATTTGTTTAGCAAACGACGACATTATACAGATTTTCACGAGAAAAGCAAAAAAAGGACTCTTCTGAATCTTTGGTCGCTGTAGTTACATGACCAAAACCGATTGTAACTTATCCTCACAGCCACCATCTAATCTTGTTTTTGCAGAATCACCTTTAATCTCTTTTCTTTTTTGCATATGTCCTGTCATTTCCCTTTTCATAACTTTTATGAAAAGTTCTTAAATAGTCTTTTATATACTATTATTGCAAAAATAGATAAGAAAGAAACAGAGGTAAAAGAAATGGTAAAAGAGAGCGCATTTAGAAATGCACAAAGACAGTTGGATGAGTGTGCAAAGATACTCAAGTATCATCCCAATGCACAT
>JAYEJE010000243.1:0-6303 GCA_034660415.1 Methanobacteriota archaeon
GTTCTGTTAAAATTGAAAGGGTATTTATTAGACCAGCAGCTCCAGATAATCGCGGTATTCCGCAACCTCTACCGGTCTGCCAGACCAGTATTTTTTTACTTCGCCGTTGTGAATGACTGCGATCAGAGGAAGAAGCTTCTCCCCCTTGCCTTGATGTATAATATGATAAAGCACACCTTCCAAAGAGCTGTCATAAACAGCATAAAAAACGATTCTATCTCTATATATCCGTTGCAACTTCTCGACGTTGGACTGGTCTCTTTCGCATATCTTACACACCGCCGCGCCACATGGATCCCGACTTATATTCAGAATAACAGGACGTTTAAATTCCGCTATCTCTGATACCGCACGTTCTACAGCTTTGTATTTTCTATGAATATAAAGATCTATCACCACACCCTGCGACTTAAGAACCTGCTCTATTGTCATTGCATGTTTCTCTGCGAATGCCTGTACCACTTTCTGTTTAAACGCTTGCTGATGAAGTGATAAGAGTGCTTTGAGATACATAATTTAGTTCACCCCCAGTCGCTCTAAATCAAGAACCCACTCGACAAGTTCTTTTAGCCCTCTTATCTTCGCATCGCATCTTATCCTTGCCTTCCCTAATATCTCATGCATCTTCTTTAATAATAAAAAGGTTGGACAAAAGTAGGGGGCGATACTTCAGTAATGTCAAGATTGTGGAGTAAAAGCTTTGGAGCATAGATGTATGATTGCAAATTAAGTCGATTCATTCGGCTTTTTATTTTTTACCGCAGAACGCGCACTAAAGGACTACAAATATATATCGCGGTTAACGCAAGAATAACAACTGCTGGATAAACGAACTGCCAAGAGCAGATATAGAATATGAATAGCGTGAGAAAAACTAGTCCTACTGGTATTACTATCCGCATATCCCTTATATTCCTATATCTTATTCTGCTGGTCATTAAAATACATAGAACACACATTAAACCGATCAGAATGGAAGAGCAAGGCGAAAGATGAGCCTCAACAGCCAGAAGCATAAAGGCAGCCAAAAAAATCGCGCCTCCGGTAATAGGAAAACCCACAAAATCTTGCCGCCCTCCTTTTTGCGCGCTTTCTAAACTCGCGTTTGCATCGAATCTCGCAAGTCTTAACAGTCCACATATCACATACGCACCGCAGAAAGCCAACACAAGATCGATACACAAATAACTAACCTGCAAATAATTCCTGAGCAGTGCATAAGCAACAATTGCAGGTGCGACACCAGAGGAAATCATATCAGCAAGGGAATCGAGATATTTGCCTAGGGGTGAGCACTCTATCGTTCTCGCCACCATACCGTCTAGTCCATCAATAACCGCAGCTACTAGAATCAATACAAGTGCGTTTTTTATCGCCTCTTCACTTACGCTTGTAAGCACAATTATTATAGCGGTGAAGCCTAATAAGGCATTACAGATAGAAAGCAAATCGGGCATTTTTATTAGCTTTAGAATACTCTCTGAGTTTATGGTGCTATCGTTCTCGGTCCCCATACTTTTTCCTTTCTTTTCCCTTTGGATAAGCGTCCCCCAAATAAATGAAACGATCTAACCTCCTGTTAAAGCCGCTCCATACGCCCTCTCTTTCTTTCCCCGCCTCAAGCATCTGCTGCTGGCTGAATTCATTGAGCCGAGCATCAAGCATGTCAGCAAGAAATAACGCCTCCGCTTCTGCAAACAGGGGCTTTACAGGAGAGCCCCATTCTCCATAATTATGGTGGCTCAAGAGGAGATGCAGCAATCTAAGCTCAAGCTCTTTCGGAAATCCCTCTATCGCCCTTATTCGTTCCTCCACCATTTGGTAGCCTAACACGATATGGTTCACAAGCCCCCCCTCGTCTGTTACATCAATACGGAAATCAAATACATAAGACGCTGTTTTGCCTATATCATGCAAAATAGCACCTGTAAGCAACAAATCCCGGTCTAGTTCCGGATATAGCTTGATTATGGTCTTGCACAGCACCATAACCGATTGAGTATGCTCTAACAGACCACCGATGTAATTATGGTGGTGAATTTTAGCTGCTGGCGTTTCTTTAAAACCCGCTATAAACTCTGGATCATTGAGAAAAGAGAAGACCACCGCTTTAAGGTATTCATTCTTCATACTCTCTGCTGTTTTTACTATATCGCCAAAGATCAAGTCTATTTCTTTCGATGTCCGAGGCAGATATTCAGAAACGCAGTCGGCACTTTTTTTAACGCCTTCTAGCGTGAAGATCAACTGTAAACGACCTTTAAATGATTCCACGACACCAATTATATGTACGACCTCGCCTGGTTCAAACATAGCGCCCGTTTCTTCTGCTCTATCCCAGCATTTCGCACCTATACTGCCCGAGCTATCACCGAATTTCGCATGCAGGTAGTAGCCCGCCTTTGAGACAAACTCCTTTAGCTCCTTCTCCTGCACCAGAAGGGTCATATCTACTGAGTCACCCACCTTCAAATCCTTTACCTTTTTTCGTTCACTCATCTTTTCCCGGTCTTCAAGTACAGCAAAATAAAACAAAAGTCTTATGCGATCTTAGCCCTGTTCCAATTCCCGCATCATGTCAGCCATGGAATATATCCCGCTTCTTTCTTTCGCGTTAATCCATTCAATAGCTTTTATTGCGCCTTGTGCGAAAGCCTCTCGGCTATGTGCGCGGTGTGTGATCTCCAATCGTTCTCCCTTGCCCGCATATAATACCGTGTGTTCACCAACGATGTCGCCAGCACGTACGGCATGTATGCCCAATTCATCATCCGTTCTCTCTCTGGTTATACCCTGCCGGCCATAGACGAACGTTGTTTTGCCTTTTATGTAATCGGCGAGTATTTCAGCGGCTTTTACCGCCGTGCCACTTGGAGCATCCTTCTTGTGTGCGTGATGCATCTCTATAATCTCCATCTGATACTGATATGCCTGAAGATGCTTTGCTGCCGCGGCAATCACGTTCCAGAAGACATTTACACCAATCGAGAAGTTAGGAGAGATAATAGCAGGGACATTACCATTTATAGCGCTTTCTAGCTCTTTGAACTCTTCATCGGAAAATCCTGTTGTGCCAAGAACGAGCTTTATGTTATTACGTGCGGCAACTTTTATATTTTCCACTGCGGCTGCGGCATTTGTAAAATCCACGAATACATCGGGCCTAGAAACTGCTTTTAATACCTTGTCCATCGAGTCAGGACTTGAAATTTCTATACCCGGTGCTATCTCTTCACCCACACCATGGATGTCAAAACCCGCTACCAGTTCCATATTCTCGCTTTCTAAGATGCTGCTTACTATCTGTCCGCTCATTCGCCCTTTTACTCCTGCTACTGCCACATTTATTCTCATGTTTAAACCATTACTTCTACCACTTTATAAATTGTGGTCATATACATAAGATCATAATAACTATCCAACTAAAATTAATTAATTATTGACACAGATTAACGCAGAAGAAATTAAATCCGTGTAAATCTGCGTCCTAAATTAAATTTGTATGTAGAAGTTATACTTTATTTATATACAATTAGAAAACTATAAATGACCATCGAAGAGGAGATCAAGAATGTAGAGGACGAAATATGGAAAACGCCATATAATAAGGCAACTTCTCATCATGTCGGGCGGCTAAAAGCGAAACTCGCTAGACTAAAGGATGACCTGCAAAAACGGGCAACTGCAAAATCATCAAGCAAAGGAAAAGGCTATTTCGTAAAAAAATCGGGGCATGCTACTATCGTGCTGGTGGGGTTCCCTTCGGTTGGTAAGTCAACGCTGCTCAACAGTCTTACCGGTACC
Source organism: Methanobacteriota archaeon (assembly GCA_034660415.1). Taxonomy (GTDB): domain Archaea; phylum Halobacteriota; class Syntropharchaeia; order Alkanophagales; family Methanospirareceae; genus Methanophaga. The sequence goes on from JAYEJE010000243.1 coordinate 3,805, forward strand.
TGCGCCGAGGTGGCTGCCTATGAATTCACTACCCTCTACGTTATCCCCGGTACACTCATGTACAAAGGGGCACAATTGCAATTCCTTGATGTCCCTGGGCTCATCCAAGGCGCAGCAGCAGGACGAGGACATGGCAAAGAGGTTATTTCCGTGATGCGAAACGCTGATCTAATCCTCATCCTTGTAGATATATTCCAGCAGCAGCAATATGATATACTACTAAAAGAGTTATATGATGCGGGCATTCGAATTAATGCTAACCCGCCATTAGTAGCCATACGCAAAGCGAGTAGAGGTGGAATTATAATAAACCGCACAGTTGATCTCGATTATGATGATAAAGTAATCCGAGCAGTATTAGCTGAATACCGAATACACAATGGAGAAGTGCTTATACGAGAACGCATCACAATCGATGAACTCATTGATGCTGTTCTCGGAAACCGTAAATACGTCCGTGCACTTACAGTAATAAACAAGACGGACCTGGCAGATTCCGAGACGCTTCTGACGTGCATGGCTCGATTCCCGGATGCAGTCCCAATCTCTGCTGCAGTTGGCATAAACATGGATGTGCTAAAAGATAAGATATACAACGAGTTAGGCTTCATGCGCGTTTATATGAAGCCGCCGGGTGCGTCTCCTGATATGAGCAATCCACTGGTCATGAGAAGAGAGTCTACGATTACAGATGTCTGTTCTACAATTCATCGCGATTTCGTTGACCGGTTCCGATATGCACGCATCTGGGGCAAATCAGTGAAGTATGGGGGGCAGCGTGTGGGTCTTTCTCATGTGCTGGAAGAGGGGGATGTGTTGAGTTTTGTGATTCGGAAGCTTTAAATAAACCTTTCTTTCAAAAAGAGAGCTTTACCAAAGAAATGGTATACTTCATATATGATCTTTAAATAATCTGGTTATAAAGTTAAAATGGATGATCAAAAGTAATAAGAGTGGAGTGATTTTTTGCGTGTTGGCTCTACTGGTCCTGTTTTCATTTACGAATAACGTCTTCGCAGATGACGTAGATGACCTGCTAAGCAAGTGCGAAATTGCACCCAATCCAAAACCCTCTGCGATGGTGTATGAATACGAACTCAGTCCGGAGACTTTAATGCCCGGCGATGTAGGTGTGCTTACAATAACGCTTAAGAATATGCAAGATAAGCCAATAGAAAAGGATGTAGATATAAAAAGCGATATAAAAGGTACTTCAGGCTACACTATTGACATTGACGCTGAGACACGGTTCACAATGGACGCATACATAAAAGAAGCCCATATCGTTGAGCGCGCATTTGAAGTCGAAAATACGTATACCTCTGCCGGTGTAATAGGTCCGAACGAAAAAATTAACCTGCCATTTAAGATAACAGCGCCGTTGAAAGAAGGGATATATATGCTAAAGTTCATTGCGGACATCCAAGATATGGCCAGTAAAAAGAGCAAAGGCATCCATTATTTTATTCCTGTAGTGGTTACGGGCACAGTGAACATATTGCCGCAGGACGTATCTGAGAACGAAGTCAGGTTAGAGGTGATAAATGAAGGGCTATCGGATGTTGCCTGTGTCTATGTTGTCGCGGTGGTTTCAAATGCAGAGGGCGTAGAAAACCAGCCGGAAAGGATGTATTTGGGCACTATAAAGTCAGGTGAGTCTGCTATTGCTGTGTTTGAAGTAAATAATAAGGAGATGAGCAGAGCGGTTTTCAAGGCGGTTTTTAAGCACGGGATAAATAAACATGAATCAAATCAGGTATGCGTGATAATACCCTCTTCCGGAGAGGAGAGAGAAAAAGGGGAAACAATATGGAAAGAGCAATCTTTTAGCACTCCAACGCCAACTCACGCATCATCTCCCGGTTCGACACAACCATTAAGAATACCAGGATTTGTTGCTGCTATCGCATTTGCCGGACTGCTTGTGGTAACATTGGCTTTGGCACGGGAGAGAAGAAGGGGCGGTACCGGTGAAAAATAAAGTTATAGCAATTAAAATTAATTATTTGTTGACACAGATTAACGCAAACCTTTTTGCAAGCAAAAAGCTTTACCAAAAAATATGATGAAACGAGCAATGCCGTTAAAAATAGGCCCAGCCAAACATCCATGAAAAACACCGAAGGGATCTTACCCAAATGGAGTGTTGACATCGGTACACTGCATGCGTAGAGCCTTTATTTCCTTATGCCTTCATACCTCCTGCAGGCACTTCCATCATCTTTGCCCATTTTTTACTTTCGCCTTCAAGCTTTTTAAGTTTTTCGGTTTTAAACGAATCTGTGCTAAATCGATATCCCTCTTTTCTGTTGATCATATGATACATCGCCACTGTGATTTCTCTTGCTATTGCCACTATTGCCTTTCCATCTCCTCGTCGTTCCTTGATTCTTTGATACTTTGTTCTGTAATGATCGTCCCACCGAACTGCAGATCGAGCTGCTTGTACCAGAGCCCACCTCACCCTCGGTGACCCTTCTTTTGTTATTCTGCCGTTGT
>JAYEJE010000244.1:0-6288 GCA_034660415.1 Methanobacteriota archaeon
GGCGCCCTAATGTTATCAGAGCACCACCTATACAATCTTCAGTAATAAAAAATATACGGCGGTATTTAAGGGAAGAGAGCGATTTCCGAAAGAGCTTTTTGAAAAAAGTGGGGCGCAGGATATACAGTGAGAAGCTAATAGAGGACGAATGGCTACGAATAACAGCACTGGGCGGATGCCGAGAAGTAGGGCGGAATGCTTTTATGCTTTCTACGCCCGAAACGCGGATATTAATAGATTGCGGGGTGAGTGTGGGCTCAGAGGGGATGCCATACCTCTATGTTCCCGAAGTGACACCCATAAGTAATATAGACGCGGTAGTGATAACGCATGCACATCTGGACCATTCAGGTTTAGTGCCCCTTTTGTATTTATATGGGTATGACGGTCCCATATACATAACACAGCCAACGAGAGACCTTATGGCACTTTTGCTGCTTGATTACTTAGAGGTATCAGCACGAGAAGGAAAAAAGATACCCTATAAATCAGCCTTAATACGAGATGCAATAAGACATACAATTCCCTTGAAGTATGGAGATGTAACAGACATATCTCCTGATGTAAAGCTCACACTTTACAACGCGGGACATATATTAGGCTCTTCGATCGCGTATTTCCACGTCGGTAACGGACTTTATAACGTTGCATTTACCGGAGACATGAAGTATGAGCGGACTTTTCTTTTCGATCCTGCGTTTAATGGTTTCACTCGGCTTGAAGCACTGGTAATGGAGTCCACATACGGTGGGATGCACGATTTCCAGCCGTCGAGGCGTGAAGCGGAAAAGAATTTGAAGGAAGAGATAGAGCGAACGTTGAAACAGGGCGGGAAAGTGATAATACCTGCTTTTGCTGTTGGTCGTTCGCAGGAGGTAATGATAGCCCTGGAAGGTATGCAGTTAGAGGTGCCGGTCTATTTAGATGGCATGATCTGGGAAGCGACTGCGATCCATTCTGCGTATCCGGAGTATCTCAACAAGAATCTAAAAAATTCTATATATCAGGGCGAGAATCCTTTCTTATCCGATATTTTTGTACAAGTGGACGATGCAGAGAAAAGGCGGGCGATAATAGAGGGGCCTGAGTCATCCATCATACTTTCTACCTCGGGTATGCTAAACGGCGGTCCCGTGCTTGAGTACCTGAAAGGGCTTGCAAGTGATGAACGGAATACGCTTATCTTTGTTGGATACCAGGCAGAAGGGACGCTTGGAAGAAGGATACAGAAAGGGTGGGATGAGATACAGCTTTCAGCCGATGGTAAGATGGTGAATATAAAGATGCGGATGGGGACAGCGACGATAGATGGCTTTTCCGGGCATTCGGATCGAAATCAATTGGTGGAATACGTGAAGCGGATACGACCACTACCATCTAAGGTGATGTGCATGCATGGCGAGAGTAACAAATGTATTGCATTAGCAAGTGGAATACACAAGAAACTTAATATTGAGACGTCCGCACCAATGAATTTAGAGACTTTGAGATTGCTGTAATAAGCTTTGTATTATAAATTATTAAGAAAGAAAGAATGTAAATAAAGGGGGAAAGAGCGGAAGATGACAAGTATGGGGGAACGGATGGAAAGGATGGGCATAGGGAAGCGGATAAGAACAGAGAGGATCGTGGATCGTAACAGTGGGCGAAGTGTTATTGTTCCCATGGATCATGGCGTCTCATCGGGTCCTATATACGGATTGACAGACATGAGGGTCGCGGTGAATGCAATAGCAGACGGAGGTGCAAATGCAGTCCTCGTGCATAAGGGTATTGTTATAGCAGGCCATCGCGGGTATGGTAAGGACATAGGACTGATAATACACCTATCTGCGAGCACGTCGTTAGGTCCTGACCCATTAAACAAAGTTATAGTCGCTACGGTAGAAGAAGCGATGAGATTAGGTGCGGACGCAGTGTCAATGCACGTGAATGTGGGTGCGGCGAGCGAAGCGGATATGCTTGAGGATCTTGGCGATACAGCAATGGTATGTGAGGAATTGGGCATGCCGCTTTTGGCGATGATGTATCCACGGGGCGAGAAGGTGGAAAGTGAGCATGCAGTGGAAATGGTAAAGCATGTGGCTCGTGTGGGTGCTGAACTGGGCGCGGACGTCATAAAAACAAATTATACCGGCGATCCCGACACCTTCAAGGATGTGATACGTAGTTGTCCGGTGCCGGTGATAATAGCTGGTGGGCCAAAGGCGAATACCGATGCAGAAGTACTGAAGATGGTAGAAGATGCAGTTGCCGCTGGTGCCGCTGGCGTTTCAATAGGTAGAAATGTGTTTCAGCATCCGAATCCGGCAGATATGACAAGAGCAATATGTAAAGTAGTGCATGAGGGCATCTCTGCAAAAGAGGCAATGGAGATGCTGAAATGATATGAACGGAAAGAGAAGAGAGATCTGGATAAAAGCGGATGTAGGGACGTGGGCTGAAAAGAAGTCGCGGATTACAACCGGATTAGAATCCGGTGTGGATGGCGTGCTTGTGGTAGAAGCGGACGTAGCGAAGGTGACAGAATTAGGCCATCTAAAAATAGCTGCCTTTGCCTCTGACTCGGAGACTGAGTCGGAGTCGGAGTCGGGAATAGGAGAAGCGGATATAGTTGTTTACGGTGCGGGAAGTGAAGGCGATGGCACAACGCAGATCCCATCGGAGATAGCAGACTCGGACGTTTTAAATGCGTTGAAGAGCACTTTTGGTACTAAACTCAACGCAGGGTATGTGGAGCTAAGAGGGAAGAAGTATGAGCAATTTGCAGTGGATATTGCAGATTACTGTAATTATGTGATTGTGATAGGAAAGGATTGGAAGATAATACCGCTGGAGAATATAATAGCGGAATTGCAGCACAAGGACGCGAAGGTAATTGCGGGCGTTCAGACTGCAGAAGAGGCAATGACGGCATTTGAAACGCTGGAATACGGTGCTGATGGTGTGCTTCTTGATACAGACGACATATCAGAGATAAAAAGAGCGGTCGAGCTGAGAGACGCAAGCGAAATGGGTAAAATGCCGCTTTCTAGCGCGAGGATAACCAAGGTTGAAGAACGAGAAATGGGAGATCGAGTATGTGTGGATACCTGCTCATTGATGACCTTAGGCGAGGGGATGCTAGTGGGTTCTCAGTCGTTCGCGTTGTTCCTCGTGCACTCGGAATCAGAAGAGAGCCCTTATGTGGCTGCGAGACCGTTTCGTGTGAATGCGGGTCCGGTATATGCATATGTGCTGGTAGGAGAGAAGACACGGTATCTGTCGGAATTGACGTCTGGAGACGACGTCTTAATTGTGAATGCCGAAGGAAATGCGAGAAAAGCTATTGTTGGCAGGGTGAAGATAGAGAAGCGACCACTTATGCTAGTGGAGGCGGAAGTGGAAGGTGAAGAGAAGAGGAAGTGCAGTATTATTCTCCAGAATGCAGAGACGATAAAGTTAATGGGCAAAACTAAGCCGATTTCCGTGGTCGATTTGAAGGAGGGTGATGAGGTTTTGGTTCATGTAACGGAAACGGCGAGGCATTTCGGGATTGCGGTCGAGGAGATGGTGATAGAGAAGTAAGTTCGAGAAATTACAATTAAGTTCGTATATAATGCCCACGCAGGAGAAAATACGAAATTCGTATATATTCCCACAATGGAACAAAAAGCGAATTTCGTATATAAGGCGATAAACAAAATTTCTCCGCTAACGCTCTGAAACTTCGCTTATCTTGCGGATATGCGGTTCTCTTCGGTCACCCAAATGTCTTCGGCACTTTGCATATCCGCTGTGCCGTTATGCGAAATATTACTCGGGCACTCTTTTTTCAAGAAATTGGACATGAAAAAACCTTAGAAAAACAAAATCTTTATACTCAAAATTTTATCCTCTTAAACTATGAAATTGTAAATAGGGTGGAAAACATGGTCAAAAAAAATAAAAATGCTCAGGAACAAGAATGTTCTATTTGTAAACAAAAGCATCCGTTTGATAGCCGAAAGAAATAATTTGTCAAAACTAGCATTTTCCCAAAAGGAATGGGTAGAGAACTAAATAAAGCGTTTGAGAAAAGGCAGATAGGAGATTACGAATACACATTCGTGATAGCCAAGCGGGAGGCTGAAGAAATACTTGAGAATGGAAAGAAGTTTATAGAGAAGATAGCTCAACATCTAAAGGAGAAAAAGATACTATGAAATATTGCACGTCGCCTAACAAAGCGTATCTGGCTTCGGTGCTTTGCACCTACGCCCAAATTCCCCAAAGTGGGACTTCAGATACGCTCGTGGCGTTATCTGCAATTCCGCCCTAAACATACTTATGATACCTTCATATAAGTATTAGTAGTGTAAAATGACAAGTGTGATGTTAAAGGATAATATCTTGAGGATGGGAGGGTGGTTTGATGAAGAAGTTTAGTGTTAAGCTATCGAAGCGGAAGATTGTTGAGTTTTGTAAACGGAAACATATCAGATGTTTGTCTTTGTTTGGCTCTATTTTGCATAATGATTTTTCGCAGAGTAGTGATATTGACATGCTTGTTGAATTTGAACCTGATTATGTACCGGGTTTTTTTGATTTGATTGAGATGGAAGAAGAGCTTTCTTCTATGTTCGGCGGGCGTAAGGTCGATTTGAGAACTCCCAATGACTTGAGTAGGTACTTTCGTGATGATGTGTTAGCGGAGGCGGAGGCGGTGTACGTTGAAAGCTGATTTGGTTCGTGCTCATCACATGTTGGATGCAACCAGTGAAGTATTGGAGTTTTCCGCTGATAAAACACGGCTTGATCTGGATAACGATCGGATGTTGTGCCTCTCGCTTGTCCATCTATTGGAGATTATTGGAGAGGCTGCCGTTGCAGTATCTTCAGAGTTCCGAGAGAAATATCCTCAAATCCCTTGGAGTGGGATTGTTGGGATGCGTAACCGGCTTATCCACGGCTACTATGACATAAACCTAGATATTGTTTGGAAGACCGTTAAAGAAGATATTCCAGCTCTAAAAGTTGAACTCGAAAAAATCATTGAGTACGAGGGGTTCCTGTGAAGCTGTTCTTTCATGAAACGATGAGCATAAAGTCCTTGACATTCGAAAGGGGCGTAACAGCAGATAACAGAGCGTATCTGGCTCCGCCATGCTCCGCCCAAATTCCCCAAAGGGGAACTTCAGATACGCTCGTGACGTTATGCGAAAGACTGTGCCACCAATTTAGAGGAGGAGAGACATATGTTAAAAAGAATTGTTGAAACACATCAAGATGAGAATTTTAGAGGTATGGAAAATGCCAGAAAATATGCAAAAGAAGCAGAGAAGTCTTCAAAAATGTGTTTCCGTGGATTTTTAAACAAACTTGCCATTCTTAATATAACGGGGGAATATTTAGAGGTTGGCGCGGGTACAGGAACTTTAGCGGCTATGATTGCGAAAGATAATACAAAAATCAATATTACCGCAATAGAAATGTCTCCGGATATGATAACAGTAGGAAATGAATACATAAAGAAGAAAAAATTAGAATCACAGGTAGGTTTTATTAATGGGAATATTGAAGATGATGCGTTATTAGACAAATTGGGTAAGTTTGATTTAGTCTATTCTACATTTTCTTTACACCATTGGGAAAATCCCGAAAAAGCGATAAAGAATCTTATGGAATATGTAAAAGAGGATGGCGTAGTATTATTATATGACTTAAAAAGAGTTTGGTGGTTATACTGGATACCAAGTCAGAATGGATTTTTTAAATCCATAAGAGCGTCCTATAAACCTTATGAAATCAAAAAAATATTACGCAATCTTGGCGTAAAAGAATATGAGATTGAAAATATTTTTCCATTTTTCATGCAAAACGTTACTATTTGGAAATAGACATTCTATTTAGGACACAGATTTACACGGATTTACACGGATTTAATTTTTTCTGCGTTAATCTGCGTTAATCTGTGTCAATAATTGATTTATTCGCAGTGTTTGCACCGATCAGTTTTGTACCGTTTCATCATCTTTCCATGATTTCTTTCATTTTTTCATTGAAATATAAATAACCGGTCAAACTGCCGCTCCACCACACATATACAATTTCAACGCAGCACTCTTATCGCCTATGCGCTTCACCCACCAGTTCACCAATGTTCTTGTATCTATTAGCATTAAGATACTTCTTCAAATCTTTTTTTAGCGTCGAAAAAATCTCGAGATCTTCACTTACCAGCGCACTACCCACCTGAAACATGCTCGCACCGTTCTTCGCATAGTCTATCACATCCTTAGCGGAAAAAATACCGCCAACTGCGATTAT
>JAYEJE010000245.1:0-6273 GCA_034660415.1 Methanobacteriota archaeon
CATGTGCTATATAGTCAAAGTTAAGATAAATCTCGCCTATTGGCGCCGAAAGGGTTACTATAGATATCTCAGGCGTACACCCCTTGAGAATACAGTAGAGGATAGCAAAAAAAGGTAGCAAAAATGAGATTGCAGAAAGATAGGTCGCTTTCTTTGATGATAAAAGCGGCGCTATACATACTACTATTAAGGGTAATAGCAAGACGTAAAGCATAATCATACTCTATCCCCCCCTATGGTTATCCCCTTTGTGTGAATATCCTTCTTCTGTTTGTCAAGTATAGCAATAGCAGCGATTAAAATTAAAAGTTCACCACTGCTCGTGAAGATCGTGACGATTGCGATACCAAAGGCTGCATTTGCAAGAAGCGCAACAGAGAAGAGTGGGATCAAAGCCATGAACACTGCTCCAAACATCAGCTCCAGGGATATAAGTAGCCTGATTACATCTTTACTTGAAATCGCTATGAGATATCCTATAAGTAGGATTACAAAAGATGTAACGTAGATTATCGAGGCTGTCGTCAGATCAATCGCTAACATCTAGTCCTCCGTCCCCCCTGCAACCATTTTTAATACAGATAACAGTAGAAGCACAACAAGCGCCACCAGCGATAAAACAAGTATTAGATATTCTGATTGTGACATAAAATTTATGAGTTCAAATTTGATCACGCTGAAAGACACATTCGGATTAAGCAGGTTATAGCTGTAAATGGCGAAGCCGACGACCGCTGCGGTTATAAGCACCGGGACTGCCCATAGCTTTGAAAACTGGCTTTCGGGATCTGACCTATATGTCGCTGCCACAGCCACTGTTACTATACCTATCGCACCTACAAAGACGAACACGATTAAAACGAAGACGGGCTGGAGATTGAAGATAGCGTAAATGCTCGCTACAAAGATCAATGTCGCAGACATGTATAGCGAAGAGTAGAAGTTATCTTTGCTTAGCAGAACTCCTAAAGATGACAACACGGCTATACCCGCGAGGGCTATCAGTACCCATACTTCCATACTCATGGATTCATCTTTTTGTATAGCAACATAAAAAGCTTTCGGTTTTTTTCGATGAGTTGTATTCCAAGATAAGTGCGGGGCAAGTAGAGATATACAAAGCGGAAATAGAGAAGATAGAGCCCGAAAAGAAGATTGAACGTTTGGATGTGACGTTTAAGGATGATATAAAATCGGTGGAGAAGCTTATCAGCTTCATCTTTAGCAAGAAGAATGCCACTCTCCGAGTGCACCGGTATCTCAGTGACAACTTCGCTGAGATGGAATACCAGGTATACATGGGAGGGGGGAAGGGCGGGGTTGAAGTGAGGATCGTTTTAAGAGAAGAAGGCGGTGAAACAATAGCGGATATTCGGTTAGAAGGTATAGAAGTTGCATCGAAATCGCTGAAAGCGGATTTGTTGGATGATTTTTCGTTCTTTGATGTTAGCATGGAGGAGGAATAATGGTAGACCTGCTTATCGCCAAAATGATGAACGTAAAAAAATCGGAAGTTTTAAATACTGCAGGATATAGGTAAATATGACAATACAGAGGGGTGGGACGAAGAGGGGAGGGAATTGAGGTTTTGAAAAGGTTGAACAAGCTGACGAAGATAATAGTGGGTCCTGAAATGGACTTAGAGAACGTGAAACTTGTAGTTCCATTTTTGAATAATGGCGAGCAAACGCCCGTGGCATTCGTTTAAGGACGATGAGATAACGTTTTTGCGCGGATTTGGGAGAGCGCCTGAAAAAGATGGAAGAAAGCGAGAAGGTATAACAAAAGAAACGGAAAGCGGTGCTTTGGCTTCTGAGATTAGAGGATTTGAAGAGGATAAAAGAGATTTGTATGCAATGAGGAGAGAGATAGATTATTAGATAAACAAAGTTTTATGAGCGATAGTCAAAAGAGGAAGGAGGACGGAGCCATCACCGTGGAAATTAGCACTATTTCCGAAGCTGGACGGCAACATAGAGTAGATTCCGTCGTTCGTGAAACGGAAGCAAGACTAAAAGTAGATGGTAAGTTGTGCACCCAATTATTTTGCCTACCTTATCATTTTGAAGAGCTTGCAATTGGATATTTAACAACAGGAGGGCTTGATCCTGCATATATCGCGAACATAGAGGTCAAAGAGGTCAAAGAGGTCAAAGAGGTCAAAGAGGTCAAAGAGGTATATCCCGCGGTATATGAAATATTGGTTACGTTAGAAAAGGAAGTCTATCGAAATCTGTCAACGGTTAACTCTCAGTTGAGAATAAAGAAGGAAGATGTGTTTGCATATGTAAACGAGTTAGAAGAAGGCGGTATATTGTTTAAGGCGACTGGGGGCACTCATGTAGTTGCCGCTTTTAGTCGAGGAAGTGACACCATCCTTATCGAGGATGTAAGCCGGCACTGCGCAATAGACAAACTCGTAGGGGCGTGCATTACGAAAGGGATAGCAACCGCCGAAAGCGTTTTGGTTACTTCTTGCCGACAAACGTACACGACAGTGAAGAAGGAGATCTGCGCAGGTTTCCCAATAACAATAAGCGTTTCTGCACCTACTGCTCTCGCGGTAAAGGAAGCAGACGAATTTGGAATGACCCTTATCGGTTTCGCTCGTGATAAAAGGTTTAATGTGTATACAAATGATTGGCGGATTGTATAAAGACGTCTAATGCCTGATTTTTTATTCTTTCCGCAGTTAAGTCAGTAATAAATTGAAGTTTTGACTTCGCTTCTGACTCTTTGAGCTCTGCAATACTACTCTTTGCACCCATTACGAGCTTATTCGAGAGCTGAAGTGCGTAGTCTATTGAGCCGGCCTTTATAAAGAGTTCTCTCATCCTGTCAATGTCAAAGCTGTCAAGCTCTCTTTTACCGGTCATGATCTCGCTTATATATTCCCTTTCTGAACGTTCTGAATGGTTCAATGCGTGGATAACAAGAATAGTCCGCTCACCATTTTTAATGTCCAATCCAACAGGCTTTCCAGTTTTCGCTGGATCGCCACATATATCCAAGATGTCATCTTGAATCTGAAAAGCAATCCCCACGTTTTTACCATAGTTGCGGAAATTATCGATTTCCGCTTCGCTTCCGCCGCCAAGCATTGCGCCTGCTTCAGCACTAGCCATAAAGGTGGAAGCAGTTTTCAACGTCGCCACTTCCAGGTATGATTGCTCGGTCGTCTCTTGTAAGGTTCTTAACGAGAACTCCAGATACTCACCCATAGCGATGTCCGAGACCGCACTCGAGACCAACCCCACTACTTCCGGCACCCCGCACTTCGCAAGCATCTCACAAGAAATCCCAAACAAGAAATCACCAATCACAATCGCCTTTTTTTCGCCATACATCGCGGGATTAGAAGGGCTTTTCCTTCTTACGTAATTGTCATCTATGATGTCGTCATGAACCAGAGAAGCGTTATGAAGGAGCTCAATCGCTATTGCAGTAGTCATCGCCTTTTCCCGTGAGCCACCAACCGCCTCCGCTGATAGAAGGCATAGTATAGGTCGCAGTCGCTTTCCTCCAGTATCCTGTATATAGCTCAGTGCATCGTGTAGGATCTCATTTGAGCACCGCTGCATCTTCTGCTCGATAACCTCGCCCATCCGACAGTTGAAATACTGCACCTCCTCCTGAAACTGCTGCCCATTCATTTCAATTCACTTCACTTCGATTTTCATTTCTTTAAAAAATTATAAAACCCTGTTATAAAAAGACTCTGCTTTTCAGAAAGAATAATCAATCCTTTTCTGAAACGCCAGCATCTTCAAAAGTAGCCATCTCACCCAATATTTTACAAGCTGCATCCACGATGCATATCCCTAATGCCGCCCCAGTTCCCTCGCCAAGCCGCATATCCAGGTCAAGTAGAGGTTTTAGGCCAATGTAATCAAGGGTGACGGAATGCCCCCTTTCTACCGACCGATGTGCTGCAATCATATAATCCTTCACTGCGGGCGCTATCCCATAAGCAACTAAAGCTGCTGTGCCTGATATAAACCCGTCAATAACGACAGGAACCCTATGCGATGCCGCTGCCAATATAACTCCGGCCATCCCGCCTATCTCAAAACCGCCTACTTTTGCAAGGACCTCTATTGCGTCTTTATTGTTTGGTTTGTTAACTCTTATTGCTTCCTCTATCACCGCTATCTTCTTCTCAAGTCCTGCATCGTCAATGCCAGTTCCTCGGCCCGTTACTTTTTCCACATCCTCGCCGGTTATTACCGCTACAATCGCACTGCTCGAAGTTGTATTCCCTATACCCATATCGCCAACGCCAACAATATCCACGCCCTTTTTCGCTTCTGATTCAAAGACTTCTATCCCCGCTTCAATAGATCGCACAGCATCTTCATAACTCATTGCAGGTCCCTTGGCCATATTAGCAGTTCCATATGCGATTTTCTTAGACACTAATCGTTCATGGGTAAAGTCCACCGCTACGCCCATATCAACGATGACAACCCTAGCCCCTGCATGTCTTGCCAGCACATTTATTGCCGCACCATCATTAAGGAAGTTATAAACCATCTGAGCGGTAACTTCCTTTGGATATGCGCTCACACCATCATCGGTAACGCCGTGGTCCCCAGCCATTGTTATAATCACTTTGTCCTTCATCTTTGGCATGGCATTGCCCGTAATTCCGGCAACTTTTGTGGATATATCTTCCAAAGTTCCCAAACTACCTGCGGGCTTTGTTAGAATGTCCTGTCTCGCCCTGGCGGCACTTATTGCACGCTCATCCAATGCCCCAATTTTCTTTATGGTTTCTTCCATGATCCTCATCTATCGCGTATTGTATTTATTGTTTATTTAGCCGCCCTGAAATTTGTTGCGATGAATGAGATTGTTTATAAATCCCAGAGTTCTTAATTTTATAGCAAGGAATTCAGAAAAGAGATGCAAATAAAGAGAACGCAAGATTATATTGCCGTGCATGGTGATTTCAAAGTTCTTAGTTCTGCAATTTATAACGGTGGTTTCGTTAGTGCGAAGGCGATATTAAACCTGAATGTGGACAAGGATTTCAATGGAAACGCTTTTGTACTCTTTGACTCGCTATTCGGGGAGATAGGTTTAGCGGGCGAAGAGACAGTCGGAATGATGACTGCTGTTCCGATGAAGAATGCAAGGATCATAGAGAAGGGAGATATAACAGCTATTATAACCGCGGGCATATCAAAATCAACAGTAAACATAATCCTGGTGATAGACAAGAATTTGACACCGTCTGCGATGGCAAATGTGATAATTGTAGCAACCGAAGCGAAAACTGCGGCTTTCTACGATCTCGATGTGCACGACGAAAAAGGTGACCTCTTCACGGGCGACTATACTGATTCCGTAGTTGTGGCTTGTTATGAAACGGACGGAGGAGAAACAAAAGAGGAGATATTCGCAGGTAAAGCGACTGAAATAGGGCAGACGATCTACGAAATTGTAAGAGAAGGCGTAAAAGACGCTCTTTATTCTCACGATAAGTTGAGCAAGGATAGGTCGATACTTATAAGGCTGGAAGAGCGGGGCATATATTTAGACGATATGGTATCAACGGCTTTGGAGCTCTATGTACCGGTAGAAGGCGAAGAAGGGGATAGAACAGAACTAAAAAAGAGGCTGGGAGAGACGATAAAGAAGGAATGTTCTGATATAAATATAGCTCTGCTGCTGGCGGCGGCACTTCATTCAGATGAGGAAGAGATAAATAAAGGTCGAGCGGGAGAAGCGGGAGAGACGGACGCGGCATGTATTGTCGCTGACGAGCTCATTGGACTCGACATAGCAGAATACATAGGCGGCAAGAAAGCGCTTTTTAATTTTATCTATTATGACACGAGGAAACCGGGGATATTGAGCCGCTTGGGTGTTTTCATGGATGATGCTATCGGCGGTCTGATAGCAGGGTGCATGACTAAGATGTTGGGTTGATAATTATCTTGCGGATGGGAGAAGCTGTCCCATAATCAAACAGCTTTCCGATACTTTTATATGCTTTCAACCACATATAAACATTATGGCTTTCATAAGAAGCCTCCGCAACCAAAATTGGATATTTCACCCGACTATCGCAGACTTAATCGAAAAAGACCACATTTGTAGACTTGTAGATGATGTAGTAGAAAGTATAGACTTTAAAAGTATCGAGGAGTAATATGATGGCCCGGGCAGTCCTGCATATCATCCAAAGGTCATGATGAAACTCCTCATTCAGTCTGGCATGCATAGCACATAATTTGAAGAGAATATGGACGATAGATAAAAAGTCAA
>JAYEJE010000246.1:0-6235 GCA_034660415.1 Methanobacteriota archaeon
AAGAAAGAACCTTGCTTATCTCGGGGTGTTCAATTTCGTATATCGCTGGATTATCAAATGAAAAAGAGGCGTCCTTTACTTCCGCTGTTATCTTTGCATAACCTATCCTTTCGCCTATTTCATAATTTCTCATATCCAACTGCTTTATCTCTTCTCGGTCTCGCGTGTATAAAATATCAAGGTATGTGTCCCCGATTGCACCCCTATTCTTCTTCCTCTGTTCATGTGCGACAAAACGATTGTAACTCAATTCCGGCTGCCTTTTATTGTATATCCGCCGCCACACGGCATCATTTATCTCTACGAGAATGCCTTCTTCCACTGCTGCTTCTATAACCTCTCTCGCTATGTTGAAGTTCGGCAGCCCATAAAGGACGAAATCAAGGTCTGAATTATCGCTGTTAAGATCACATAAGTAGGAGCCGGTAATCCCTATCCGATCTCTTTGGATACGGTTTCCAAGAAGCTCAAAAATAGTTTGGGCCTGCTCTTCTCGCTCGGCAATTAACGGGAGCTTATCATCTGGTCGCAGGATTTCTATTATATCCTCTTTTGGAACCACCTGCATACCACCTTTAACATATGTGGGGCAATGTCTACCCAAGAATACATATGCTTCATAAAAGTCTAATTTCCTGTATCGACCCCTCTCCGCGACTCTTTCGCCTCTATCGTCCGGGATATATCGTAAGAGGCATTTCACTTCCTCTTCGCCTAAGTCATAAGAGACAACAGAGAAGATCCAATTTTGCTTTGTAATAAAAAAATCTCGAATCCTTACTATCATGCTCTACTCGCTCTTCTACAACTAAAGAAATATTATGTTATATCTTTATGTAAAACCTTTTCTTAGAAATAAAATAAATAGATGCAGATAGATAGATAAACGAAAATGAAGCTTTTATTGCGGTTCCCCCGACCTGGACACAAAACGCCGTGTACCGCGGAAGTAATACTCGAGACAGGCGCGAAAATAAACATAGATAAGGCGAACGTGGATGCGGTGAGTGGTGAGCTCATTGTTGACGTACCGAGCGATAAAGTAGATAGTGTTGCAGAACATTTCAGGGAAAAGGGCGTTGAAGTACGGAAATTAATGAAACTGATCGCGTGGGATGAAGAGAGATGCATCCATTGCGGCGCTTGCATTTCTATCTGTCCTACCGGAGTGTTTAAGTTCGATCCATCGTGGCAGATAGAGTTGGAAGAGGAGAAATGTATTCGGTGTGAAGTGTGTGTAAACGTATGCCCATTTAGGGCTTTGGCTTGTGTGGATTGACTAATAGTATTAGAAGAAATGAAGAAAGTAGGCATTGCGGATACTACCTTTGCAAGATATGACATGGGTGCAGCGGCGATAGATGAGCTGAATAAGCGAGTATCTGTTAAGATAGAGCGGTACACGGTCCCGGGGATAAAGGACCTGCCAGTAGCATCGAAGAAGCTGATAGAGGAGAGCGGATGCGATATCGTGATGGCTTTGGGCATGCCCGGGCCTGAAGATATAGACAAACAGTGTGCATATGAAGCATCACTCGGTATAATAGCAGCACAACTGCTCACTTCCAAGCACATAATCGAGGTTTTTGTATATGAAGATGAAGTAGAGAAGGAGAAGGAGCTAGCATGGCTTTCCGACCGTCGTACGCGGGAACATGTAGAGAACGTGATAAAACTGCTATTTAGGCCTGAAGAGCTGGAACGCGAGGCGGGGATGGGAAAAAGGGAAGGCTTTAAAGATACCGGCCCTTTAAGTGTATAAGCCCTAACCTAACTAAAAGAAATTGTGCAACTTTATTTTGGCTTTTGCAATTAATTTAATTTTGCATTGTCCTGTCAAAAATCATCGGATTTTGAGCAGACATGTCACCATCCGCGCACTTGCAGCAACTCCTCTTCTGCTAGAGTACTCACTTCAATACCTTTCATTGGTGACCCCAACCCCTTAGAAATTGTCGCCAGTCGTTTTGGATTATCATAGTTGTTCACAGCATCCACAATTGCCGAAGCCATCTTTTCCGGATCGCTCGATTTGAATATTCCAGAGCCTACAAAAACACCGTCTGCTCCGAGTTGCATCATAAGTGCGGCATCTGCAGGTGTTGCTACACCGCCCGCGGCGAAATTAACCACCGGTAACCGTTGCAATTCCGCTGTCTCTTGCACTACTCCTATTGATACTTTTAACTCTTTTGCGGCGTCTTTTAACTCCTCGTCATCTTTACCTTTTAGCGATCTTATCTCACCCATAATCAATTTCATGTGTCGAACAGCTTCCTTGACATCTCCCGTGCCAGCTTCGCCTTTTGTCCTCACCATCGCCGCCCCTTCCTCTATCCGCCTCAATGCTTCACCTAAACTGCGAGCTCCGCATACGAAAGGCACGGTAAACTTTCTCTTGTCCACGTGATGCGTGTCCACCGGTGTTAGGACCTCAGATTCGTCAACCATGTCAACACCCAACGCCTCCAGTATTTCCGCTTCTACAAAGTGACCTATACGGCATTTTGCCATCACCGGTATCGTAACGGTATCAACGATTTCTGAGATGACTACAGGGTCTGCCATTCTTGCTACACCGCCCGCCTTTCTTATGTCCGCCGGGACCGCATGCAACGCCATAACAGCAATAGCACCCGCCGCCTCTGCAATTCTGGCTTGATCTGCACTTGTTACGTCCATTATCACACCACCCTTTTGTAAGGATGCGAAACCAATCTTCAAAAGCTCGGTTCCATGCCTAAGATCCTCGATTTCTATCACCATTTTTCATTTCCCCCTTCTATGTCATAAAATTTATTTTATATACTATATTCTAAGATAGTTTTCTTTTGGTAAATAACCACAAGATTACACAGATTTACACGAGAAAATAGTAATATAGATCAGGCTTAAGTACTCTATTGGCTCTTTTATCCCCTGTTAACCCACAAAATCTTGTGTAAATCTTGTAAAATCCCGTGGTTTTTTAGCTTTGCTAGGGAACTCCCAGTAAATAGTTTACCAATTTTGATAAATATCATACAAGGACACTGATTTCACGGATTTAGACAGACGCTACTCTAAAGTCCTGATTATTAAGTTTTTACGGGTGCATAGAATTAAAATTAGAAAAGCAATACACTACTTTAAATCTGTGTTAATCTGCGTTAATCTGTGTCTTAAAAATCCTTGGAAAATGATACGATACAGTTCGGGTAAATTATTATTTGTGAGTTACCCTATATAAATACTAAAGACAAAAAATGTTAGTTGCTTTTGAACTCTCAGGTGAGCATGACAGACTGCCGAAAGCAGAGGTTTTAGCGTGTTTAAATGCGTTAGGTATCGTTTACGATGCGAAAATGTTCTTAAGCGGTATACTGGTGATTGATGCACAAATCAGACTGGAAACACTCGCGGTTCTATCTAATCGGCTGGGAATGACGCACCGGATATACGAAGTGGACGGCATGTGTGAGCCAAAGGAGGACGCGATACTGGCGATGGTAAAAAACGCAGATGTATACAAGTTCATGGAAAAGGGTAGCACATTCGCTGTTCGTGTGCCGAAAAACAGCTCTTATCCAGAAAAGAAAGCTATAATAGAACAAGTGGGGGCGATCATAAAAGGAAAGGGTTATAAAGTAAATCTATCTAATCCCTCAAAGACTTTTGTGCTGCTGTTAACAGAACAAACATGTTTTTTCTGTTTGTTATTACATTCAACGGATAAGAAGCGATATGAGGCACGGAAACCTCAGTTCAGACCTTTCTTCTCGCCCGGCGTCATACTACCAAAAGTTGCGCGTGCTCTGGTTAATCTCAGTGGCATAAAAGAGAACGAGCTTTTTCTTGACCCGTTCTGCGGCACCGGTGGGCTATTAATAGAAGCGGGCATGATCGGAGCGCGTGTACTCGGGATAGATGTGCAGGAGCAGATGGTGCGAGGAACCGCAGAAAACTTGAACTTTTATGGATTGACGGGTGCTCTAATGGTAGGGGATGCTGCTAAGACGGCATTAAGGGGTAATTGCATTGATGCGATTGCAACAGACATGCCTTATGGCCGATCTTCTCTAATAGCCCGGTCAGGTTTTGCGTCGTCATTAGAACGCTTATTCCCAGATGCTTTAGCTCAAATACATCGTTTGCTTAAACCAGGCGGGAAAGCGGTTATCGTATCCAATTTCCCGTGTTCACGTTCTCAAGGACTTTTTTTTCGTGTCCTTGAGACGTATGTGTACCGTGTACATAAAAGTTTAAACCGGTACATCACGGTACTTGAAAAACCTTTCTTTTGAAAAGAAAGTCTTACCAAAGAAATTTTTAATATACTTTATCTAGTATAAATTTATATAAACAGGTATTTATAAAAGGGAGAGAAAGGGTGGAGAAATTGAAAGTTCGTTTACCAAATGGGAGGGAGATAGGAGCGATGGATGTAGACTTTGAGACGATAAAAGAGGATTGGAGTGAATATACGCTGGAAGACGGCACGGTATTGAAGTTTAAAACGGTAGTGAGCAGTATTATTCGCACTGAGGATTACGATCCGATGACCGGTGATCCGGTCTATCATGTCCGTTCCACGAACATACTGAGAGTGAAGGTGAAACCGGAGATAAAGCGGTTGCCTGCTGCGAGGAAGCCGGGTAAAGCGGGCGAAGGCGTGGAAGTGGGTTAGCTCTTTTCAGTTACCATTAACTAACCTTTTTAATTACTTCTTTACCTCGCCTCTTAGGTACTATTTCCATCTCAGCGTGCGAGAATTCCCTTTTTAGCTCTTTGCCGCGTTGTAAATGGTCAAGAAACAAAGCCAAAGCAGCTACTTCTGAATGTGGCTGATTTGAGATCGCGATGTTCCAATCTGCGGCGTCGTAAACACTGTATGGTACTTTTTCTGCACCCACCACGACCATAAAACGCGCTTTATCCTTTTTCGCTTCTGCCCTTATCTCATCGATCACGTCAAGAATGTTCTCACCGTACATCGTCAGATGACACACTTTCCCGCCTTCTTGCTTCCATCTCTTTAGCTCGTCGCTCCATTTCACTCCTGTTTGTACAAAGAAATCACCACCCCACCTCTGCGTGACTTCATTTATACTTCTCGCTATGCCCTTATCCCCAGATGCGAGTAGCATGCCTTTCGCTCCTAATGCTCGTCCAACTAATCCTACATGTGTGGTTATCCTCTTATCCCTCTCCGGGCGGTGTCCCAATCTCAGTATTACGATCTCCATGAGGTTAAAATTCCGTAGCTCCCATTCCCTGAAAAATATATAAACCTTTTGGTATATTTTTATACCTTTTGGTTTAATATTTCTTTGGTAACGCTTTTAAAACTTTTTGAAAGAAATGTTATCCACCTCGTAGCCTACCTAAGGGAACTCCCAGTAAATAGTTTACACAAAAAGTTTTGATAATTATCATAATTTGACACGGATTTCGCAGATTTACACGGACGCTACTCTAAAGTCCTGATTATTAAGTTTTTACGGGTTGAATCAGTATAAAAAGCGTAAATGACATAATAACAATATATAAGAAAGGAGATGATGTAGGCATATGCAGGTCTTACACGCAGCGTGGGATGGGGACAGGTTTTATCTCTGGGCTGAATCATCCACTATGCCAATGACCGCATCGAGAACACGGGGTCGGCAGCCGAAGAAGCCTAAACCGAGAACACATCCTTTTTCTCTTGCGGGCAATGAGGCGGTGGAAACAGAGATAGGACTACCCATAGCGGAAGTGGAAGCAGAGGGCTGGCTTGACGATATGTTGAACAGTCTTTCGGAAGGTGTTAAGATAAGATAACGCCAGTTAAAACGCCACGAACATTCCACGGTAAACTTCGCCCATATCAGAAAAAAGGCGTTTCATGGCTTGCATACCTCAATAAATTCGGGCTTGGTGCGTGCTTAGCAGACGATATGGGGCTGGGCAAGACAATCGAGTTAATTGCTCTCCTTTTGCATGAACGAGCAGGTAAACGAGTAAAGAAGTTAGCGCCGACACTATTAATCTGTCCCATGTCGGTGGTCGGCAACTGGCAGATGGAGGTTGAACGTTTTGCTCCTTCACTGAAAGTCATGGTCCATCACGGCGCCGATAGGCATAGGGGCAAAATCTTTGCTCGGGAAGCGAAAAAGCATGACCTGGTTGGTCATCAGCACTTACGCATTGGCGCATCGGGATGAAGAGACGATATCAAACGTTAGCTGGCGGCATGTCGTGCTGGACGAAGCGC
>JAYEJE010000247.1:0-6181 GCA_034660415.1 Methanobacteriota archaeon
ATCCCTTAAATCTTCCTCGGAAAAGAAGAAGAATTCTGTAATCGTATCTTTCATGTTATCCCTCCTCTAAATTTAATTATATTAGCAAAATGGTATATATAAACAATATGAGGGGAATATATTCTCGGAAATGTGATTATTCATCAAAAAGAAACCAAGTGAAACTTTAAAGTTAAAATTAGATTTAAATTGTAGATTAATAAAAATGGAAATAGGATATGAAGTGCAGATAAGGAAAGCAACAGAAGCGGATCTGCGAGATATTGTACGTCTATGGAAGGGGAATATAAGAACAATAAATACATCGTCTGATATAGCGGATTTGTACCATTCCTTCGAGCGATATTTCTTTGTCGTTACTATGGCAGATAAGGTTATTGGTTTTGTCGGTGGCGCGATAAGAAGAGGGCATGGACATATATCCGGACTTGCAGTGGATAAGGGATATAGAATGGAAGGAATAGGAAAAAGGTTATTAAAGATAGTGGATCACGAA
Source organism: Methanobacteriota archaeon (assembly GCA_034660415.1). GTDB lineage: Archaea > Halobacteriota > Syntropharchaeia > Alkanophagales > Methanospirareceae > Methanophaga. The sequence continues at coordinate 497 of JAYEJE010000247.1, forward strand.
TTTCGCACGTCCCGTTTCGATAAAGTCACGCTGGAGGTCAGAAAAAGTAACTGGGGTGCGATAAGATTTTACAAAAAACAGGGTTATAAACGGGCATATCTCATTAAAGGCTATTATGCAGATGGCGAGGATGCAATAGTGTATGAGAAGAAGATTTGAATTCTACTCCCCATCCTTGGATAATTTTTCTTGTACTTCATTTTAGGGAACTCACAAATAATAATTTACCAGAACCGTATCATTTTTCAAGGATTTTTAAGACACTGATTAACGCTGATTAACACAGATTTAAAGTAGCGTATTGATTTTTTAATTTTGATTCAACCAGTAAAAACTTAATAATCAGGACAGTAGCATCTGTGTAAATCTGTGAAATCTGTGTCTATGATAATTATCAAAATGGGTAAACTCTTTACTGGGAGTTCCCTTACACTAAATCTACCGTTACTGTTTTCCCTTCCATCACTTCTTCTTCTGTGATCTCTACCACAACCTGCCTTGTATCCCATATTATCGTTTCGTTTTCTATATGACCTATCCTTAAGACATAGGCGGCTGCGAGAACATCAAAATTTGTGTATCCGTCTCTTTCTATCGGTCCTTCTGTTGAATATGGCACAACAAACTCGTAGGTGCCGTTAGGCATTGCTATTTGAGAGTACATAAATTCTCTACCCTGGTTTGTGGTTATATTTGTCGCTATCTTAACAATAGCGCCACTAGGAGCTCTACCTTCTATCTTCGCCCCTTTCACATATTCAAACACCTTTACAAAGCTCATCGGCGAAACGAAAGGCGGGGTCCATCTAGCCAAATCTGGATATTCTGGATCGGTAAAGCCATGACGAAGTTCATACGCTAATCGTTCTGCCATAGTATAATTAGATCCAACATAGCATTCCCATGCCTGCAAGTCATCGGTTTTGACATTTAGAATAGCATGTGGTACCATGTATGTGGATGACTCGTGCACCAACCGGTAATGTTGCAATGGTTTCGTCTGAAATGGTCTAATTACCAATATGGATGACTTCCCAAGGTATCCGCCTTTGAATTGCGTCTCTCTTCCGTCGAACATATGCAACTTTGTCACCATCGTCTTGTAGTATTCTTCTCTCAGCTTAAATATTGTTCTCCCTTCTGTTTGCTCCAACGTATAGCGTCCAGTTGTGTCATTAGCCCAGAAGGTCATTGCCCCGTATATATCCTGATATGAGGCCATTGTATCTACCATCGGGAAAGCACTCACAACATACCTCACGTCAAATGCATCTGCGACCTCATTTGCTTCTGATTCGTTTTTCGCAATGAAAAAAATGGCGGCGCCAGGACTATTTGGCCCTCCTATACCCTGCTGAAAATTATTAGCCACCGGAATCCTATGCGCGATATAAGTAATCCAGTTACCATAGTCCCACCAGCTCATCACGGAATATGCAGAATCAGGATAAGCATAATCACGAGGATATAAGGCATAAAAATCAACACCCGTATCGGGTGTGTTCCCCCTCATCCAGGAAAGCGATTCATACCAGTCCTCTCGCGGGCCTCCACAGCCAAGCTTTGCCGTTGTCAATGCCTCATTTAAGGGGAAGAAAAAAACAACAATTAAGATGACAATGAAGGTTATTATAACATCAACGCGTAAGAATTTTTTATTTTTTATTTCATTACTCTTTTGCGTTTTTATCGTTTTTCTTCTCCGCTTACCCTTTATAGCATCCTCTCTTTTCTCTTCCAACGGCCCTTTCGATTCTTTCATATCTCTGACGCCTTTTTCTGCACCTCTAAATGCCACAAGCTCGATAATCTCCCAGGATAGGAAACCACAGAGGATGGCGACATTTATTGCATAATACGTACTAAATCTGCCCTGACCGAAGCAAGCAAAAAGCATTATTGCGCACCACACGAAAAGAAGAATCTCTTCGGCCCGCCATTTCCTCCAGATATTATAACCTATCCATGCGAGGGCGACAAAAGCGAGGAAGAAAGTGGTAGTGAACCAAGCCCATATATTGGCCCATTCCATGGGTCGAGCCTCTATTATGGTTTTTGAAGACTCGGAAGGGAAGAATATGTATCGGAGTTGTTCTAATATCTCAGAGTATAAAGAAGGATAGAAAAACCACAAAAGGGAAAATATTGCTGCTATTGCTAAAATTACTACTATAGGGTACCAGTAAGGTTTTATTTTTGCTTTTCTTATCAATAAAGAAAACGCAGTTAAAACGGGCGGAACGAATATGGCAAGAAGAAGAGACCACTTGTGGATTTCGGAAAGGAAACCAAAAGAAAGTGCAGGTGCTATCATAGCTAAGGGAACGATAAAAACAGGTACGCAGACAATGCAAAGATAATCGGTGTCTTTCCCTCTAAGATGATCGGCGACATGTTGAACCACTGCGTATGTACACAAGATTAATATGAAAAGCGGAGCACCGAGCCATGCGAGGAAATAAGACCCTAGAAAAACACCAGATATGATAGAATATACGATTGGCTTTTTTAACGAACTCCTATCTCCTCCTAAGAATGATTGAAAAGTTATTCCATTCTCACGCGCACTCTTCAGCGCAAGGATAAGAAAAAGCATGGCAATCGTGCTGAAAAGGGTCTCCATAGCGTGATGGTCTGTAAATCCTAATAGAGAACGAATCAAGAACTGTCCGGGGAGGATGGCTATAAGAGCTGCGGAAAGAAGTCCTGCACCCCTGTTATATAATCCTTTCCCAATGAAATAAACCGGGAAGATAGTAAGGGCAGCTAAAACAGCCGGATACCACGCCCATATCTCTTCTATCATACTCCTGGTTAAAATAGCGAATGGATTTCCAAGTCCTACTGCCCATACGATGAACGCAAGCGACAGATCAAATAGCGGAGTTCCAAAAGGGTTATACGTACCCTGAGGATAAGCGGTGAACGGATCAAAGTAGATGCGGTGAGGGAAATGATGCAGTGTATTCTCAACAAGCCTTATGTTATACCAGGGGTCATAGCCGCCAAATCGCACGAATGTGTCATTAAAGACGATGTTGTACGGAATAGCGACCCGGATATAGAGTGACAAGCAGAATAACAAGACCAACGTAAGGCCACAGATCAAAGATGCTTTTTCAATCCGTTTCATTCTTGATGTACTCCTGCTTACTCACTATACGCTTCCCCTCTATGTAAGTCTTTTTTTGTCCTACAGCCACCTTTTATACGGTAATTCCTGTTTGATCTATAAGAGTAGCTATAGAATAAAATATGTTGTTTGGAATCGAGGCACAGGCGGCGAATGTGTGTGGGTTACCTGTCATTATGGCTAAAACTTTCTCTAAGAAAGTTTTAGTTTTGATGGCGATATAGGATCGCCATATTTCTCTCCCGCCTGGATTAATCTTTGCCTTTGCTCTTCCAGCACATCAAATACTATCTGCGGTGTATCATACACTTTCGTCTTGTAGAACTCCTTCACTCGCTCGATCTTAGCCAAATTTTCCGCTACGCGCACAGAGAATTGCTTAATATAATCCTCTTCAGTATAGTCCTTTTTAAGCACTTCCTGGAACAGCATTTTAAGATCTTCGTATCTTGGTATAAATCCGGTGGGCGTTTTTATCGCCTCTACTTCGTGATGTGAACGCAGTTCCATCCATTTAAGCCACACTGCCTTATCTGTTTTATCATTCGTGAAATTCCCTTCCGCATCACTCAGGAAATAATTAACCGAGAATATAGGCGGTGGATTATTCAATTTAGCGCCAAAATTCAGATGACACTCTATATATCTTCCTATGGGTATAGAAAGGAAATCCAGGTTAGACATGGGATTGATTTTTCTAACGCCTTCTTTTCCTAGAGTGGCGGCGGTAGTTTCTGATTCCAGTCCGGCACTCTGGATGATAACACCATGCACCCAATCAAAGGATTCCTCAACCGGCACTTTTGTGTCCGAATCTCGTCCGCCATATATTATCCCACCTACCAATACACCTGCCGGATTATTGAGTTCCGGGTCCACATTCTCTAATAGTCGCATGTCGAGCGTGAATCGGGCATTTGGATGCGAAAGCGAAATCAAATTATCATCTTCGTCTCTCTTTCCCGGCGTCCATTCACCCGAATGATGGAACCCCCTTTTCGGCTCTTCTTCATCTTTACCTATCCAGTGAACGCCTTTCTCTTCCGTGACCAGCACATTAGAGAATATAACCTCGCCCGGGCTGTGGAGCGCATTCCAAATCTGGGGATCGTCCACAGAGTTTACGCCCTGTATTATCCCAAATATGCCATTCTCCGGATTGACCGCGTGTATTACGCCATCTATGTTCCTGAGGTAGGCTATGTCATCACCAACAATAGTCTCTCCAGGCAGCATGGCTGTAGAGGTCTTACCGCAGAGCGAAGGAAACGCACCGGTAAAATAGGTCACCCGCCCGGAAGGGCCATGCACGCCCATAATGAACATGTGCTCGGTCAGCCATCCTTCTTTTGACGCTCGGGTTATCGCAGGACGCATCGCTAACTTTTTAAGTCCTATTGTATTGCCACCGTACTGCGTATTCATACTATATACCGTCTCGTCTTCAAGATCAATATAAACCCGGCGTTTATCTATGTTCTTTGAGGTCTTCCTCGCGTCTAGCTCTCCTGCGGAATGCACAAACTTCAAAAACCGCGCTGATCGTCCCAATCTTACGAACTCATCGTATCCTTGTCTATATAGTAGATCCTCTGAATGCGCAACATAGCCGGAATCGGTAAGTTGAACTGCGGGTATGGCGAATTGTGAATTGAGCGGCCCTAAACAAAAGAATCGCACGTACAACTGGTGCCCTTGCATAATATCTTCCATAATCGTGTGAATCTCTTTGAGCCCCTCCTCTCGGTCCATCGCATTTATATTGGGTCCTAACTCAACACCAGGCGGTAAAAGGAACTTAGAATTCGCCTTATCCCTTGCCTGGTCGTAATAGCCGTCAAAATGGACTGTATGCCCCTCTATAGCAAGCTCCTCCTCCTCACCTGCTCTTATCGTCTCCCGCCGAATGTACAGAATGTCTTCCGGTAAATCAGAACATACAAAAATCTTGTCAGGATTGCAAAGCTCTATATACTTAGCAACAAATTGATGGAGTTCAGGATTATCTATCTTGATAAGTTTCTGGTAATTTTCCTCTCCCAACCTCGCTTTTAACAGCCCTATTGTTCTTTCATCTTCTACCTTTCCACTTCGCTTTTCCTCTTTCGTTTTCATCTTCTCAAACCAAAAGAAATAAGAAGAGGATCAATTTATAAATATATCTTTATTTTATTTTTACAATTGATGGAAACGAAGTTGAAAAAGAAGGACAAATGCATTTTGAAGGCGTTGCTTGAAAACGGGAGACGTTCTTATTCCGGGCTGGGTAGAGCATGTGGGATAAGTAGACAAGTGGCTTTTGAACGATTGAAGAAGCTATCAGAAGAGGGTATAGTAAAGCGATTTTCAGTGTGTTTAGATGCTGATAAGCTTGGATACACATTCAAGGCATATGTCCTCCTCACTGCGAAGCCGGAAGAGAATTTGAGGACGGAACTCGTGGAATTCTTGAGTAACAGTAGAAATGTAATGAAGATTCAGCTCCTCTTCGGTAGGTTTGATTTCTTTCTGGAACTCCTTTTTCGGGACAAGGAAGAGATGACGGAATTTAT
>JAYEJE010000248.1:0-6167 GCA_034660415.1 Methanobacteriota archaeon
AGTCAATAGAAGCGGAGGGTTATGTGATCAAGGATCGGCAGGAGCCTTATGGTACATCTCGCGTTAATCTCAGCCAGATAGATTTTGAAGCTCTGAAACGGAGTTTTATGACTGAGAAGAAGCATATACATGCAGAGCGGTTGAAAAATGTGGTTAAAGGGAAAGTCACCAATATGGTCCGGTTGAACCGTTCGAGGACAAACTTTCTCGAAAAATTGCAGCAGATGATTGATGAATATAATTCGGGTGCGATAAACGTTGAGATATTCTTTGATAAGTTACTCGCGTTTGCAAAGGAATTACAAGAAGAAGAGAAAAGGGGTATATCTGAGAATCTCACAGAGGAAGAACTCGCTATCTTCGATTTGCTTTATAAATATGATTTAACAGCGAACGAGAAGAAACAGGTAAAACATGTGGCTAAAAGGTTATTGTCGGTCTTGAAGAAAGAGAAACTTGTTCTGGATTGGCGAAAACGGCAGCAGACTCGGGCTGATGTGGTTCTTACTATCCAGAATATTCTGGATGAAGGACTGCCGAGAAGTTATACGCCTGCGGTATATCAGCATAAATGCGACCTTGTTTATCATCATGTTTATGATGCGTATTATGGTTCGGAGAGGGGTGTGTATGCGGCGGGTGCACAAGCAAGCATTCATTGATAAGTTGACGAAATGATAGGAGGATAGAGAAAAATTGAACAGTGCTGAAGCATATAGGAAATTATTCGCAGCATTTGCAAGCGGAACAAAGGACGAATTTTTCAAGGTAGCAGAGGATATAATCGAAGAAGAGGAAAATAAACACAACAATAAACTTGCTAAGGATTTACGTCATATTTTATACAACGGAAATAGAGCAAAAAACTATTTGGAAAGATACAAAAAGGCATTGCCCGTTCCACGAGATGCAGAAAGAGGATTACCCTTAGTGGAGATAAAAGAATTTAAAAGGGACTGGTCTGATATAATCGTAGAAGAAGATCTCGAAAAGATTCTCAGAAGGGTAATATTAGAAAACCAAAAAACAGAAATACTTGAAGTAAGTGGACTGAAACCCAAACAGAAACTATTGTTCTTTGGACCACCCGGATGTGGTAAAACTCTTGCCTCGGAGATATTAAGTACGGTATTGGGCTGGCCTATGGTTTATGTCAGATTTGACGGGTTGATATCCTCTTATCTGGGAGAGACGGCATCAAACCTAAGAAAAGTATTTGATTTTATAGAACGAGGCAAATGGGTTGTTTTTTTCGATGAGTTCGATGCTATTGGGAAGGAAAGAAATAGTCCTTTTGAACACGGTGAGATGAAGCGAGTGGTCAATAGCTTCCTTCAGATGTGGGATAACTTTGAAGGTGAGTCCCTTATAATTGCAGCAACAAATCATCAACATCTCTTAGACCCCGCTCTCTGGAGAAGATTCGATGAGCTTATCTATTTTGGGGTTCCTGACAAGGAGCGACAAATCATAATTTTTAAAAAGTATCTCCGAGCAACAAGGACTAAAGGTATAGATTTAGACTATTTTGGGGATAAGACAGAAGGCATGAGTCCCGCAGACATAGAAATGATTTGTTTGAATGCCATAAAGGATGTTATTCTCTCGGGTAAGAAATCGTTAACCGGAGATGTATTAGAAGAATATATTGAAAAACAAAGAGAACGAATCGAAATCAAGAATAAAATTATGAGTGGAGAGTGAAATGATAGACAGATTACCTCATCTGCGTTTACCTGTTATGGTAGAAGGTTTACCAAGAAGTAAGAAAAAATTCTATCCAAAACCGAAAAAAGAGAGAGGTGATGCGGAACGAAGGGAATTCGGGATGAAGGTTCTGGATGAGAGCGATAAAATCATTGAAAAATTTTCAAAGTGGAAGGATAAGTATGGGAATAGGATAGATCCAGCATTAATCTTTAAGATAGAGGCGAATTCACCAATTAATGAAGCTGATCTCGCTAAGATGCGGCTTAAAGTTCTCGGAGTGGATTATAAAGATGCTGTGGTGGTCTTTGCCGATGATGAGCATTTAAAGGTGTTTAAAAAAATGTTGAAGGAACATTCTGGTGAGATCCCTCCCTCGCAAAAAGGCGCGAGATATGCATTTATCCATGCATTTGAGGATCTTAGAGAAATAACACCCGATGAAAAGAAAGGGACCAGACTAAGAAAAGAACCACTGAAAGAGGGAGAGATCGCTATATTGGACATCGAATTATGGCATTTGGGTAAAGATTATAGGAAACAGATGCTTTCTTGGAAAGAGGGTATAGATGAAATTTTAAAGAAGGATGGAGGAGGTGTTACGGATTTCTATCCCGGACAGGCATTATTTATTATACGAGCAAAAGTTCCCTCTGCCATATTGGATGATCTTCTGAATTTTGGACAGGTGGCACGAATAGATCGTCCTCCTAAGACCGTGTTAGACCTGGCGAAGGTTAAAGGAATTTCTCTAGACGAGATTGGTGAAATTCCAACTCCTGAAGATAATGCTCCCGGTGTCTTGATTGTTGATTCTGGCATAATGAGTGGGCATCCTCTCTTAAAATCTGCAATAGGGGATGCGCAATCATATCTAAATGGAAAATCTCCGGCGGATGAAGATGGTCATGGCACTGCCGTTACTGGGATTGCGTTATATGGCGATTTGAAAAAATGCATTGACGTGAAGACATTTAATCCTGAGTTGTGGATATTCTCAGCCCGAGTCTGTGATGAGAATGGCGACTATGATGAAGAGAAACTTCCTGAGACGCAGCTACGTGATGCAATAAAGTATTTCGTTAGTAATTATGATAATGTAAGGATCGTGAATTTGTCAATAGGCGACCCGGAAAATGTATATCGAGTAGAGGAATACCAGTTCAGGTTGGCGGCGGCTATTGACGAGATAGCTTTTGAGTATAAAGACAAGAACATATTATTTGTTGTTTCCGCTGGGAATTATGGAGATGGCAGGACAGTAGTTGAGTATCTTGAGGAGGAGACCGGAAGTAGATATCCAAACTATTTGTTGAATGACTCCCGTGCGAAAATAATAGATCCTGCAACCTCTGCACTGGCTTTGACTGTTGGCTCTCTGAGTTTAGGTCAGAGATCTGCACAGAGGTGGTTTGCTAACACTTTAGCAGGTTTTGAAGAGTTTCCATCTCCCTTCACACGAACGGGACCTGGTGTGAATGGTATGATAAAACCTGATTTGGTGGAGCTTGGTGGCGATTTAAGCATTGAAAGAGGTTCAGGGATCGTGACTGACCCTTCCATTGGTGTGATTACAATAGAGAAGGATTTTCTTACAGAAGGTTTGTTTAGAATTGAGGATGGTACAAGTTTTTCCGCAGCAAAAGTTTCCCATCTGGCAGCAAAACTGTGGAAAGAACGCCCTACTGCAACTTCAAATCTGATTAAAGCACTATTGACCGCTTCGGCAAAAATACCAGAACCTGAAATAAGACCACCACCTTTAGATAAACTCGACCTGAAAAAGGGCTTGGCTGAAGAAAAAACTGAGTTACTTAATATTTACGGGCAAGGACTTCCAAATCTTGATAGAGCTTCGTTTTCTACTACCAACAGGGTGCTGTTGATAGATGAACGGAAGATAAAATTGAACGATATTGTCATTTACGAGATTCCAGTTCCAAATGAGTTTTATAAAGGTACCGGAAGAAGAACGCTTGCGGTCACACTTGCTTTTGACCCCCCCACTCGAATGAGAAGAAAGCAGTATCTCGGGGTTACAATGGAGTTTCACCTCTTCAGGGGTGTTGATGTAGAGACGATAAAGCAAAAGTATGCTAAACTGGAGGAGGTTGCTGTGGAAGAAGAGATTGTTCCACCAGCATTGAAGAAAAATAAAATAGACTTGGTCCCGGGTGTAAATTTAGCAAAGAAAGGTACAGTCCAGAAGAGAATGTGGATAATAGATCGCGCACCTAAAGATACGGATGAATCGTTGAAATTGGTTGTAATTTGCAATGATAAATGGATAAACGATGAGACATATAGTCAACGATATGCTGTCGTTGTAACTGTGGAGCAGCGGGAAAAGGTTAGATTGTATAACAGGGTTAGGGAGATGATACGCTTGAGAACGAGAATACGGGTATGAAGGAGTGATTGGCTTGAATATGAGACGATTATCGACAGGCAATATCAAAAACATTACCGATGGAAAGCAAAGAGAAGAAAGTAAAGAGCGAGAAGATGAAAGCTCTGGAAAAATCTATAAAGGATATGAGATCTTTATATCTTAGATTCTAACAGGAGCCTGTGCACATGAATAGGAAAGCTATATCAAAAGCGAAGAGGATCGTGATAAAGATAGGAACCAGCAATCTCACGGATAAGAGTTACCGGCTTGAGCCACGGAAAGTGGAAAAGCTCGCTAAAGAGATTTCTGAATTGAAAAGCCAAGATAAAGAAGTCATTGTAGTGACGTCCGGTGCTATCGGTGCGGGTATCGGTAAGCTCGACCTGAAGCAAAGACCCCGTGACATAAAGGTATTACAGGCTACTGCTGCCGTTGGTCAAAGCGTCCTGATGAGCACCTATGACCGCTATTTCGCTCGATTTGGGCAGACAATCGCCCAGGTCTTGCTGACATACGGAGACTTCGTCAACAGACAGCGGTACCTCAACATTAGAAATACATTGATCACATTGCTTAAGTCCGGAGTAATTCCAATAATCAATGAGAACGACACAGTGGCTGTGGACGAGCTGAAATTTGGCGATAACGACACTTTATCCGCATTGGTGGCAAGCAACCTCGGTGCGGATTTACTTATTTTACTCTCTGACATAGACGGCTTGTTCACATATAACCCTAAAAGGAGTGCGAAAGCGGAATTCATCCCCCTTGTGGACGAGATAACCGATGAGATCGAACGTATTGCGGAAACAGGCGGTAAAACGAGTGTCGGCGGTATGAAGACGAAGATACAAGCCGCTAAGGTAACCATGAAAGCAGGTATCCCTATGGTCATCGCAAACGGTGGTGAAGAGAACATACTCATGCGGATTATAGAAGGTGCGCCTGTTGGTACTTTATTCATTCCAAAACAGGTGCGGATGAACGATAGAGCGCATTGGATTCTCTTCTCTGCATCGCCAAAGGGCCAAATCAAAGTGGATGCAGGTGCTAAGACCGCATTGGTCAAGCGAGGCGGTAGCTTGCTCCCCTCTGGGATCGTCGGTGTTGAAAATGAGTTCATCTGTGGCGATCCAGTAAGCATTGTTGACGCCAAAGGTGTGGAATTCGCCCGCGGTATCACAAACTACTCAAGCAGCGATATTGAAAAGATAAAAGGAGCGCAATCAAGCGCAATCGAGCAGCTTTTGGGTCGCAAAGAATATGATGCAGTTGTTTATCGAAGTAATCTTGTGTTAGTGTAAAATCGGATTTTTTCTTTTGCGGAAATGGCAAAAATATGCAAGTTTAATTCTCTTCCGCTTCGGTCTTTCTCTCGTATAACACCCATCCCGAAGAATCTATTTTTCCATTTGCTAATACAACTATTGTTCCAGCGTCCGTCTTTATACGCGTTTTTCTTAACGTAACCTCGAGGATCGTGCCTCTATATTTCATTGTCTCAACCTCGTCACCAATATTGAAGTGCTTGTCTAACAGGATGAATATCCCTGCCACCGCATCGCTTAAGACGTTCTTAACGGCTAATGCAACAGCAAGACCGACTACAACAGAAGCGCCAAGGAGTGGCATGAGTATCTCTTCTAAATTCAGTTCCTCAATGACATAGATCAGAACAATGAACCATAGAACATACACGACGACTCTTCGCAAGATGTTCTGTACATCCAAAGGCAGAGCGCGAATGCTTAAGAATCTTTTAAGTAATCTGCTAATTAGTGTCCAATCACGAAAAAAGCGACTACCAGAACTACTACCACTTTCAAATACGACAAAGCATCCTGAGATAAATTTGATATATCCATCATATGCGCCATATGCTTTTTAGATCTGCAGATATATAAATTACTAACTCCTAAATCCTGTGTTAATCTCGTTAAACTGTAACTTTAACCATTTTGAGTAATAGGTTTTAGAATAGATCTTAAATATGGCTTAGTCCAAGTATTCATAGCTATAATGTGCTTATTTTTATTTATATACGTATTACTAAATTTAGTAATATGGA
>JAYEJE010000249.1:0-6092 GCA_034660415.1 Methanobacteriota archaeon
TTTGATCAAAATGCTTCGCAATCAGCCCGACCTTAATCAGACCTGCTAACGGGTTTTTAAAGAAACAACTTAATAGTCATTCATGCCTCAAGTTCATTTTGAAGTAAAATCCATCTTAGGTAAGGAAATCAGAACCACCGAAGAATATTGGAGACTAATTTCAGAAGTAAGGCATTTAAACAATGAAGGTTATATAATTACTGCATACATTGCAGATAAAATGAAGAAGGGCAAGGTTATATGGCAAAAGAAATCTTAGTGCTGTTTGATAGGGTCGGAAATACCTTGGATGTGTGGTTTGGCGAGCCAAGAGAGGCTATTTGTGAGGAAATAGAAGAGGAGTTTTTAATAAAAAAAGATATAAAGACCGGCGAAATTTTGGGCTTCGAGAAATTTAATCTCTTACCTCTAAAAGAAGGGGAGGAGATACCAGAGGTTAAATTTGTAGTGAAGGAGAAGGTGTAAAACATATTCGAAAAGCTTATTAGTTTTTGCACGTGGTTTTTTACCCCCTGCTATACCTATCTAAAAGACTCTAATCATACACAAATGACCGAACTAACGCTTTCAGGGACAGTTGTATATGGCGATGAATTCGAGGAAATGGCGGGGTATGTAGTAATAGAAGATGGAAAGCTAAAAGAAATCGGAGAGGGGCAGATAGAATCAGCAGTAGAAGGCATTATAATTCCGGCTTTCGTCAATGCACATACGCACATCGGTGATTCGGTAGCAAAAGAGCCTGATATTATGCCTTTAGAGAACTTAGTGGGTCCCGGAGGGTATAAACATAAAATATTGGGAGAAACAGGACATGAAGTGCTTGTTTCCGCAATGAGCGATGCCATTGCTGACATTTTTGCTACTGGTACACAGATGTTCGCGGATTTCCGTGAAGGTGGTATTTTGGGTCTGCAAGCAGTGGAAGAAGCTTTCAATCTGGCTGGTGGGCGCGAGAATTTAAGTATGAAATTATTCGGCCGAATGACAGAGAAAGCGAAGCGTAGCGATGAAGATATTAACGGGCTTTTTGAAGCTGTGGATGGAATCGGGCTGAGCAGTGTGGCGGACTATCCGCAGGCAGAGTTGATATTTTTGGCCGATGAGACGAAGAGAAGGGGGAAAATGTTCGCACTTCACGCGGGTGAAAGGAATGCAGATGACATAAGTGGCGCGATAGAACTTGAGCCCGACTTCATCGTGCATCTTATACATGCATCACCGCAGGACTTCAAGAGGATGCATGATATGGATATTGATTCTGTCGTCTGTATTCGGTCAAATCTGGTGACTGGTATGGGACTGCCGCCTTTGCTTCAAATGCTTGAGTCCGGATTAGCTGTGGGTGTCGGCACAGATAACGTGATGCTCAACTCGCCTAATATGTTCTCCGAGCTGGAATTCATCGCCAAGATTTTTCGGCTCGATGAAAGGGAAGTAATGAAGATGTGCACACTTAATTCCGCAAAGATACTGAATGAGGAAAAATTCACGGGGTCCATAGAAGAGGGTAAAAAGGCGAATTTGTTGGTGATAAAAAATGACACACCGAATATGCGAAACGTGAGGAACCCGATAAGAGGGGTAGTGAGGAGAGCGACACGGGATGATATAGCGGCGATAGTACATGAAGGGGAGATTGTGAAGTTAAGTTGTTAGACGAAAACACGTAAGTTGTTTACATGTGTGTTCGGTTAAGTAGTTATGGCCCACAAAACCAAAAGAAAAGACATACAAAAAGTATTTTATGGGTCATTATCCTCTGCGCTCTCTGTGAACTCTGCGGTTAATCTGACATTGTCAAGTTACTTCTATGATCCTTTTAACTTTTGTAATATGGTATCTGCTATTCGCAAATCATCTCGTGTATTAACATTTATGCTAAGTAAAGGATCATTAAACAAAAAAGGTATCGTATCTTTAGAACTCGTGACCACATTGATGCCACAGGAAACGAGTTCTTTACCTTCATGCTCGAACGTGTAGCTTGGTATTACCTTCTTTGGCACTATCTTCCGGGGAACAGCGCCAGTGATGCTGGTGCGGTGCGAGGAAAAAGCCTCTAGCATCGCATTAATATGCTCAGTTCTTAAAAACGGGATGTCACATGCAACTGATATGAATTCAGGATAACACGAGAGCAGATATTGCAAATCTTCGTGATAACCCGCCCCGGATGTTGCTACTGTTTTATATCTTACGTGTTTGCAATACGCCGCTGTTTCTGGTGTGTTGTCTGAGATAGCCACGAAAAAATCAGATACCTTTGATTTGGAAACGCTCTCGACAACCAAATCTATTAGTCGCTTTCCATCTATCTTTGTAACAGCCTTCTCACCCCCTTTATGCCACCCCATTCTGCTGCTCTTCCCACCTGCAAGGATTATCGCAATCATTAAATTAAACCCCAAATTTTAATTGCTCTTTGAATAGTAAAATTTATATCTTTATAGCTCAATTGTACCATGAGACTTGAAAATGGAGATAAAATCATCGGCGGAAATAACACAGATACTAAAAGAGAAATGGGATAAGAGCAAGAATAGGGGAGACTGGAGAGTACTATCCGGACGGAATCCAAAAGGTCGATATGACATGTTCATCTCCAGCTCTGAGCGTATGTGGCAGATAAAAATTGAGCATACGGGACGTAATGAAGCGATGGGATTTGGCTGTGAAGTAGGGAAAACCGATGATGAAATAGGAAAGCTTATGGTTGCAGGCGCGCCAGTTCCTTTCGGTTTGATCTCGCCTCAAAAGGCAGATTCTGCCATTATAATGGCCGGTATGCAGCAATATTCCTCTGATTCTGCTAATGCGCTTTCTACGGACTATATCTCAGAAAAGCAAGCGAAGCTGGATGAGAAGTTGGACCAGGAGATAGAGCGAATGAATAGTGATCCAATGTTAAGAAGAAGGTATAGAGAGCAGAAAGAGCGGGAGAGAACCCCTTATTTGTGATGGTGTTGCATGTAAACAAAAAGGGGATAAGAGTACTTGGTATTGCAGAAAGCTTCAAGCGCGGAGAAGAGAAGTCAGTGCTTGCAGGTGTCGTTATGCGGTCAGATAACATTATAGACGGCGTTGCTTTCGACAGTATAGCCGTAGGCGGAATGGATGCTACCGACGGGATTTTACGGCTATTCACCTCTCTTCAGCGAGATGATATAAACGTGATGATGCTAAATGGATGTGTCATCAGTTGGTTTAACATCGTGGATATAAAGACGGTATACAAAAAGCTGCGGATTCCGCTAATCTGTGTCACTTACGAGGAATCGGAAGGTTTGGAAGAGCATATAACCAAGCATTTTGCAACAAGTGAGTGCGATTTACGGATAGCCGCCTATAGAATGCTTGGAAACCGTGTGCCTGTGAAACTGCATGATAATTTCGAGATATTAATACGTTTTTTAGGTATGCAAAAAGCCGAAGCTGGCGCGCTGCTTAAAAAATCCATCTTGCATGGCAAAGTGCCCGAGCCATTAAGGGTTGCGAAGATAGCTGCAAGGGCAATCATCAGAACGAATAAAACGTTCTTTTGGTAAATAACGCTTTTCTTACAAAGAACAGGTTTATAGCAGCACATCTATATCCAACTGCTCTGATAATTCTTTGTATCTGTTCCGGATCGTAACTTCTGTCACGCCCGTAACATCTGATACTTCTTTCTGTGTGCGATGTTCACCACTTAATATTGCCGCGATATAGATAGCTGCGGCTGCTATTCCTATCGGCCCTCGCCCATTGGTCAGTTCCGCTTCCGAAGCCTTTTTTATTATCTCTACTGCTTTTGACCTTATCTCACCGCTCAGATCGAGTTGGGAGCAGAAACGAGGCACGAAGTCTACAGGAGAAGCAGGCGTAACTTTCAGATCTAGCTCACGTAAAAGGAATCGATATGCTCTACTTATCTCCTTCTGCCCGACCCGGGACACATCCCTGACTTCTTCCAGAGTTCGCGGCACACCATACTGCCTACAACAAACATACAAGATCGCAGAGGTTATTCCTTCTATGCTCCGCCCGCGAATTAGATGTTTCTTCATTGCCTTCCTATATAGCATAGATGCCGCCTCACGGATATTTATCGGTAATCTAAGCGCACTTGCCATCCGATCTATCTCAGAAAGTGCAAAAATAAAGCTCCGCTCTGTTGTATTCGCAATGTGAGTCCACTGTTGCCTTTTCTTTACCTTATATTGGCCCTGACCCGGTGAACTCCAGGTGACAAGTGTGCTAAGGCCCTTGTCATGTATCCGATAAGTCATCGGTGCTCCAACCCTAGCCCTTTTTGACGCCTGCTCGGAATCAAAGGCTCGCCATTCAGGTCCAAGATCCACGATATTCTCGGCTATTACCAGTCCACAATCAGCACAGAAAAGCTCTGCTTTACCATAATCTCTTACCAAGTTCTTAGAACCACACTCAGGGCATTCTTTTAGCTTCTCTTCAGCGTCCGCTTTGGCTTTATCCCCTCTCCGTCTATTTCCATTATACTTCCCCTTTTCCTCAATACTCTCTGGGGACACCATTTTTATTTACTTTACTCCTTAGGCATATATAAATGAACAGTTTTCCAAGATCGTCTCACGTAAGCGGGAATATTGTCCAGCTCTTTCCCTTTTAGTAGCCATTCTAGAAATTGAATGGTTTTCAGGTCCGCAGGGTATCCACTTCCTATCTCTGCGCCTATCTCCGCCTCAAGCACTCTTATAGATCTATCTCGATGTACCTTCGCAACTATAGATGCTGCGCTGACAACGGGGTAGTGATCATCCGCTTTCCACTCAGAGATTATTCCGAGCTCCCCGACCCCTTTGTAGTTCGACCTAAGATTAGCCGCGAACCGCTCGGGCTTTACATCAGCAGCATCAACAAAAGCCCGGACCGGCTGAAAATGGTTGATCACTTTGGAAAAGAGCTCGACCGTGATTTCATTTAAAGTACGCTCTTCTCTAGCTTTGTCTATCTCGCTTGCAGTCATCTCCACGACATGAACCTCGGTCGCATCTTCTATAATTTTCGCCAGGTGTTCTCTTCTCGAAGCGCTCAATCGCTTTGAATCTTTTACCCCTAGCTCTTCCAGCCCATCATAATTTAAAACACCGGCAACAAACATAGACCCTATTACAGGACCTCTACCCGCTTCGTCAACACCTATCTCTCTTAGTTCCATTTTTTCAATACTTCTATTTTCTCTTCAAGTATTTTTATTATCAGGAATTGATCGCTGAGGATTTTATGAGTAGGGGTGAGGATGCAATGGGATATTTTAGACTTGGAAAGAGAGCAAGGATAATCTCCTATTCCTCTTTTCGTTACGTCAAGCCTAATTTTTCTTCCATTTCCCTATCTTCCGCTTCTTTCATCCATCTATAAGTGATTCCATATTCTTTTATATATATCTTCAAAACGGCTTGCTTTCTCAGGTTTTTCACTTTTTCTATATTCTTCAAATCTCTCTGAAACTTTGTTTTGGAAATCCGGTAATGATTTAATTTCATCTGCAAACTCTTTCAAGCTCCCTTTTAACTTTTCCACCACATTATCATGCACTTCTATTTTTTTAGTGACATTTGAATAAGCCGTCTTAAAATCATCATAGATAAGCTTCTTTATGCCCCAAAAGGGGGACGTAAGTTCTGTAATATTAGTAACATATCAGATATCCGGCTCTTCGCTATATCATGTGGGTAGTTGGAACTTTAAGTGACCCAATCGAAGGTATATCATAGTGATGAAATTTGGGATATTTCGATAACCTCGAGCACTCCGTTTTAATAATTGTACAACACTATTAGTGCCCTCTAAAATCCCATTAGTGATTTTCGAATCAAAATAATTCAGGACACCATCCCAATGATACTTAATGGTTTTTGCTGCCTTGATCATGGGTTTTAATCTACTATGCGTAGCCCAAAAATACCATTTTTTGAGATACTGTTCAGCAATGTTGCGTTCTTGGATGACCCAAAACATTTGGAGACTAAGTTTCAAATTATACGCTCTAATCGTCTTCAGATTCATATCCTTAAGGGTGCCCAAGGTCTTATTTTGCTCTTTTGTTAAATTATCCGGATTTTTAAGCC
>JAYEJE010000250.1:0-5930 GCA_034660415.1 Methanobacteriota archaeon
CGTAGATGGAAAATCCGTTTATTATTGGGTGGGTCAGCGGAATCGTGTGATACCGAACGATGCGGGCTTTGTATGTATCGTAAACTCCTTAAATATAACAGCGAGAGACTTAACGCTAACGAGAAATAGCGTTGGTGTTTTGCTCGTCTATTCGATGCTTTCGAGAATAGAGAATGTTAGCACCTCAAACAACTACGATGGCATCGCCCTATCTGCTTCGTGTAACAATATCGTGATCAACAACTCAAATACCAATAACAAAAGGGGCATCAGCCTGGGTGCTTCCAACTTCAACCTTTTAGCTAGGAACACAAACTTGAACAACCCTGACGGGGTAGTCTTGACTTCCTCGAACAACAATTTCTTGACCATGAACAACCTATCGAACTGCGAAAATAGGGGTATTTTAGTTCGGAATTCACTTAATAACATTATCTGTCTCAACAACTTCATAAACAATTTTGATAACGTTTGTACTCTTAGCTCAGCCACTACCTGGAATTCTATTTCCGAAATAACCTATGTTTATAACAAAACGAGATATACAAACTACATGGGCAACTATTGGGCTGATTACATCAAGGAAATAGAGCGGGATACGGATGGCAATGGTATTGGCGATCATCCATATCACATAAGTATCGATAATAAGGACATTTATCCATTGATGAAGCCTTTTGAGGATTACAGCTACGTCACGTAAGATGATTCCCCCATGCCGCTCTCACAGCATCTATCGAAATATCCACCAATTCTGTGCCATTGTCGCTTATACTGACCCGCTTATCCTTTATCACCGTCCCTATTTCAATTATACAAACGTCATGTGTAGCCATCAACGCTTCAAACCTTCCTTCTTCTGCTCTCGGCACCTCCACCACCCATCTCGTGTTAGATTCCGAGAACAACTTGTAATCGCCCCTCAGTTCGGGATTCACAGCACCAATATCAATGTAAACGCCGCTATCGCCACCCATACTCATCTCGCATACTGCAACTGCGAGCCCACCTTCCGAAAGGTCATGACAGCTCGCTACTAACCCAGCCTTCATCGTGTCCAATAACGCAACCATAGACCGCTTCAGCACTTTTGGGTCGGTCCTCGGCACTAATCCTCCTTCCACACCCCGCAACTTATAATACTCACTGCCACCCAATTCCTTCTTTGTGTCGCCAATAAGAAACAGTAAATTCCCCACTTCCTTTAAATCCACAGTGACGCATTCCCTTATATCTTCACATACCCCTATGCCCAGAATAGCGGGTGTGGGCGGGATAGATTCATTCATAGCTGCGGACTCATTATATAAGCTCACATTACCACTCACAAACGGTACGCCAAGCGAAGAAGCCATGTGTCCTAAACCGCGACAGCATTCATAGAAGTCCCCCATCCGATCTGGTTTCTCAGGATTACCGAAATTCAAGCAATCTGCAAATGACTGTGGCACTGCACCAACAGCAGTCAAATTCCTACATATTTCGTCTATCGCACTCGCAGCACCCCAGAACGGATTAATCTTACAATATGAGGGATTTACGTCAGAAGTAATAGCGAGTCCCATATAGGATTCTTCCAGTGGCTTTATCACCGCTGCATCGCCATGCGTCTCTTTCCCTATTATCCCCTGCATCGGCTTTATCACCGTAGACGCTCGCACTTCATGGTCATATTGCCTTATAATACCTTCGCGAGATGTGATATTAGGTGCTGCAAGCAACTGGATTAAAGTGCCATTATAGTCATCAGGTGCCCCCATTAAAGGTTCCGCCTCATCACATGCCTTTATCTCCATCGTACGTTCATAAAGCGGACATGACACAAGGAAATCTGTATCCAGCTCGAATATATTCTCACCACGGTAATTAATCTTTAGTTTCTTTGGTGACGCTTTCTCTTCAGAAGAACGGGTTTTAAATGTTTGTCCTAGAATCACCGCGTCCACATCCCATTTATTAAATATCGCCAGCAGCTCGTCCACCTTCGCTTCCAGTGTTCCGATTAAAAACCGTTCTTGGGATTCCGAAACCCAGATCTCCCATGCGCTTAGCCCTTCTTCCTTTAACTTCACCCTATCTAAATGTATCTCTGCTCCACACCCTCCCGCATGGCACATCTCGCTCACTGCACATGATAACCCACCGCCACCGAGATCTTTCATCCCGCTTATCAACTTCTTCTCATTCGATTCTAATATCGCATGCATTAGCGGCTCCTTTGTTATCGGGTCGCCAACTTGAACGGCACTTCTGAATTCCTCCTCCCCGGTTAACTCTACCGAAGCAAAGGTAACACCATGTATGCCATCTCGCCCCGTTTTCCCTCCGACCAGAACAAGCACCTCACCTTCACGTGCTATGCTTCTGCTCAAATCTGACTTCTTCATTATCCCTACGCAGCCTACATTCACTACGCAATTGCCCACGTAGCCATCGTCAAAATATACCATCCCCGCACACGTTGGAATACCTATCCGATTCCCGTAGTCGCTTATACCCGCAACAACACCATCAAACAGGAACTTTGGATGCTTCACCTCTACAGGCAGCTTCTCATAGCTATAATCCAGAGGACCGAAGAATAAGGGGTCAATCAATGCAATGGGCTGTGCACCCATGCAGATCACATCCCTGACGATACCGCCTATACCTGTTGCCGCACCGCCGTAAGGCTCTATCGCCGAAGGGTGGTTATGACTCTCGAACGCCAAGACATAAGCATGCTCCGCATCAAATTCTACCACACCGGCATCTTCTTTTACCGCTAATATGCTCTGCGGCGCATCAATGCCGAAGATATATTTTTGCAAGATCTTTTTCGAGCTCTTGTAACAGCAATGTTCTGACCATGCCTGTGCAATGCTCTGCAGCTCCACATCCGTTGGCGCCCTGCGTTTCAACTGGAAATATCGCTTTATCGTGCGCATCTCTTCTATATTCAGCGAAAGGCCCATAAGTTCACTTATTCGCTTTAAATCCTCATCTTTCGCATCATGTATATCAAACTTTTTCATTATTAGCCTCTACCAACGTTTTGGGTCAAAATGATAGTCATTATGATTACATAACTCCTATACTTTAATGTTACAATAGCATAAATAAATCTTTATACCTATCTATCCAATATGGATATGCCAATAAAAGAGAAACTAGTATGAGTGAGAAAGAAAGCTTCTTGGACAAAATAGATATAACGCAATATCCTGTGAAGAAACTGATTGCGATACCCCTTATCATTTTGCTGCTCGCTTTCGTCGTGATCGCGTACACGCAGATGAGCGTTGGTTCGCCGGTACACTTAGGCATGGATTTCACGGGCGGTACGTGGGTGAAGATAAGCACGGCCGAGACAAAAGAGGCGTTAGATGTGAAGTTTGACGATTATCCTGTTATCCTCGTAGGTGAAACAGGTGTAGGGAATGAGAAGCGGATAGAATTCGATCTGACAGGCGATTCGCTAGGGTATGATCGGCTGATAGGTACGCTCAATAACGAATACGGGGTGGGCACGTACGAATTAGAGAGTATTAGCGCGCAATTCGGGTTGCAATACCAAACCCAGGCATTAAAAGCTCTGATAATCGCCTTTATTTTCATGGCTATTGTTGTCTTCGTGGCGTTCCGAATGGTCATCCCACCATTAGCAGTAATTTTCGCCGCTTTCTCTGACATAGTTGTCGCAATTGCCTGCATGGATCTGATCGGAATGGAATTATCGCTCGGCACGGTAGCCGCATTGCTCATGCTCATTGGCTATTCTGTGGACTCTAACATACTGTTGACGACCAATCTGCTCCGTAAAAAAGGCAATTTAGATATGAAAATAAGAAATGCTATGAAAACCGGTATAACTATGACCTTCACTACCATATCTGCAGTATTCGCCATGTTCATCGTTTCTTCTTCTATTCATTTGTTCTCCTCGCATTTTGCGCCTATTCCTATATTGGTGGATATATCGCTTGTGCTTCTCTTCGGACTCTTTATGGATCTGGCGAATACATGGCTGCTGAATGCAGGGCTATTAACGCTGTATCTGGAGAAGAAGGAGAGTAAGAAATTCAAAAGGAAAAAAGGCGTAGAAAAGCTGAACGTGAAGAAGAAAAGCAAAAACGCCATATAATATAAAGTGCTAATGCGCGTATTATTAGCAACAGGAAGGGAAGCAGCGGGTATGGTTACAGAAGCTATAAGAAGTGTAACCTCTGTGAAGTGCGATGTTCTTACACAAGACATAAACATTGCTGCTTTCTCCACTCCCAAATCGTTGAAAAGAGCGTTAGAAAAGATTTACCGTTCTGAAAAGTCCGACTTGATTTTAGTTTCGGGTCTTTGCAAATCAGATTTCAGTGGCTTAGAGAAAGAAATTGGTACGCCAATCCGGTTGGGACCCAGGCATGCCTATGATCTCGGAGATATTTTACCATTCGCAGAGAAGATACAATTATCGCCTCACATACCGGCCGATGAACTTATAGCGGTAAAGAGAAGAGAAGATGCGAAGACGCACCTGGATGCTTTGGAATGCAATATAACCCCTGAATTTGCGATAAAAGGTGTGAAAATAGGTGGCGGTGCGAGAATGAAAGTCTGCGCGGAAATTGTGGATGCAACACAGCTCAGTGTTGATACGATAGAAAGAAAGATGGATTACTTCATGGAAAACGGCGCGGACATAATAGACCTGGGCGTTCATATCGGTGCTAAACCAGACGAGGTAAAACGAGCAGTAAAAGCAGCTTTAGCCGTTGCTGACGACGTCCCTATTTCTGTTGACACTCTGGACGGGGAGCTTATTCTTATGGGCATAGAGACCGGCGTTGATATGGTCCTCAGCCTGACTAGCGAGAATATACCAAAGGTGAGTGAGGCGATAGCGAAGAATGATATTGCTGCGGTTGTAATTCCCGATTCCTCGCCTGAAAGTCTATTTGCAAACATGAAAATGGCTAAGGAACATGGCATAAAGCGCCTAATTGCAGACCCAGTGTTGAATGCAATAGGATATGGAATTGCTAATTCATTATATAACTATTACCTGTTCCGGGCGGAAGACAAAGGCACACCCCTTTTCTTCGGCGTTGGAAATGTAACAGAGCTTATGGACGCGGATTCAACGGGTGTAAATGCGACTTTAGCAGGTATAGCATCTGACTTGAATGCTGATATTCTCTTCACTCCCGAATACAGTGACAAGGCGAGAGGCAGTGTAAGAGAGCTGCGGGTCGCATCAGAGATGATGATGCTCGCAAGGGCACGTAAAAGCGCACCCAAGGATATTGGACTTGACCTTTTAGTGCTAAAGGAGAAGAGAAGGAAGCAGATCATGCGATTTCGTGATGAGCTAAATATCCCGGCAATGATGACTGAGAGGTGGAAACTAGACCCAAAGGGATGTTTCAGAATAGGTATTTGTGCAGTAGAAAACGGAACAATGATATATGCCGAACATATACCTACCAGGAAGCGGATAGTAGGCAGCAGTGCAAAGGAGGTGATGGATACTATCCTGCGATTGGGCCTAATTTCCTTACTTGATCATGCCGCTTATCTGAGCATGGAATTAACAAAAGCCGAGCTTGCACTGCGATTGGATCGCAATTATGGACAGGACGAAGAGCTATTCAAGAACTCGCTGTAATATTATTCTTTACGCTCATTTCTTTCTTAATGCTAGCACTAAATATGCAACTGTAACGAGTCCCGCAATAGCGAAAAAAGCTTCAAAGCCCGGTATTAGGCGTGACGGAGGACTTGGCGATGGTTTTTGTGTTGCCGTTTGCTTTTGATCTGGTGTGGCTACGGATGTTGGCGTTTGCTTTTGACCAGGCGTAGGCTCTGGTGTTTGCGTCTGCTTTTGACTGGGCGAAGACGTTGGACCGATCGAAGACTTTTGGCTGGATGAAGGTGTTAGGGCGATAGTAGGTGTT
>JAYEJE010000251.1:0-25391 GCA_034660415.1 Methanobacteriota archaeon
GGGAAATGATAGCGAAAAACTCATTCAATTCCTTGTGGATGTTCTGGATCTTGACTGGGCGGAGAATGCAACCATCACCAAATCCAATGACGAAATGAGCATCAACATTACTGATGATGGAAACACAGTTAAAATAACAATTGATGAGAATAAGGAAACAGCAACAGTAAAAGTTGGTGATGAGACAATCTATATCTTAGAAGTCAGAATAGAGGATGATACACTAAACATATACGATTGCAAACTAGAACAAATGGAGGAAAGTGTGAGTGGAATAGGATATGTGATGTTGGATAAGGATTTGGCCTCAGGTCAAATGCAAGTCAGAGAGCATGGTAGTGGGAACTATTCTTCTGACATGAATTTCGAGTCAGGCCGTCTTGATAAGGTCACGGAAGCAGAATATCAGTCCACTACATTTAACTTCTCGGACGGTTTTGACGTTAACTTCTCTTCTAAGTGGATGCAGGGCATTTGCAGTAAGGACAAAAAGGCAGGCACTGCGATACATAAGAAGATAAGTGATGCATATTCTATGGAAGATGATACAACGGCGACTAAGTCGTCAATGGAGTTCAAAACCGCTTTTAATGGGTCTATGCACATAGGTGC
Source organism: Methanobacteriota archaeon (assembly GCA_034660415.1). Classification (GTDB taxonomy): domain Archaea; phylum Halobacteriota; class Syntropharchaeia; order Alkanophagales; family Methanospirareceae; genus Methanophaga. The sequence goes on from JAYEJE010000251.1 coordinate 613, forward strand.
GAGAACAAAAGGGACCAGGATTTCTGAGGATTATATCGGTGTGTTCAATATCACGGAGCTAATAAAAATAGGCAAACCTGCAATTTCTACACCTTCTACTCCCACGCCTGATTGGCTGCCCTGTCCATTCCCAAAACCATAGCCAACACCGCCATCTGATTTGCACTGTCCATGCTCGGATCCATAGCGTATACTGCCATTATACAAATACTTAGAATTTAATTTGAAGCACAAGGGTGGATATTGAAGAGAAGGAATGACCATGAAAAGAAGATCTGTGTCAATAATTAATTTTAGTTGGATATTTTTTATGCTTTCTCGTGGAAATCTGTGTAATCTTGTGGTTCTAAAAAGGAGCTAAGCCAATACCATTACTTGTATTCACCCCCTACAACCTTTTCACCATAAACGGCCCCACCTGGATATAGCCAAACCGCTTGTAATATTCCCGCACACCTATCCCGCTCATCACGGCTATTTTACGGTATCCATTATCTCGTGCTATCGCCTCCGCTTCCTTTAACAACCGCGCACCATAGCCGCGATGCTGCCAGCTATTTATCTTCCGTTCGCCCAAGCCCGCCAATTCGCCATACACGTGCAAGTCACGAACAAGAGCCGCATGTTTCAACTCCGCCCTGTGTGGCTGGAACGGGAACCGCAATCTCAAAAGCGCAATTAAAATGTCTGCCTCTACATCTTCGTAAGAGAGGAAATATTCCGTGCCGTTACATGCCTCGTATCTTTCAGTCAAGAATTTTATGTTACTATCATCTGCGATTCTACCCTGCAAATGCGAAAGACCTGCCTCTCTACATCTTATACACCTGCATTTATAGCCCTCTTCGTGCAATCGTTCGTTCACCAATTGCCTCAGATTACTCTTCTTTACGCCCGCTTCTATGAACTGAGCGGGAATATCGCGTTGTATCCTTTGTATCCGCACCCACTTAGGTATTATCCGTTTCGCATATGCTATTATCTCAATCGCTTCGTCCTCACAAAGCGGCACATAATCGCCATTTTTCCACTGGTCGTACAACTGCGTACCCTTAACCACCAGGGTGGGATATATCTTCAAATAATCCGGCTTGAAGTTCGAATCGAAAAAAATCCGCTCAAACATCTCTTTGTCTGCTTCCGGGGAGGAGCCTGGCAGGCCGGGCATCAAGTGAAAGCCCACTTTTAACGCACTGTCTCGCACCCGACTATTCGCCGCTATCGAATCCTCCACAGAATGCCCCCTCTCTATATGCTCTAAGATCTTGTTATTTACTTGCTGCACGCCTAACTCGACTTTTGTCGCACCCATCGCCAACATGCGATCTATCTCCCCCACCTTTGCATAATCCGGCCTCGTCTCGAAAGTCATACCCGTATTTCTAACCTCACGCCCGCGCTCAGAGCCGCACTCGGACATCGCCTCCAAGCATCGTCCCACGAACCAGCGCTGATATTCTAATGGTCTCGCGGTTAGCGTGCCACCCATTAAGATCAACTCAACTTTATCGAAATCATGACCTATCTCTTCCAGTTGATATAGCCTGGCTTTCACTTGCTCGTACGGGTCGAAACCATGTTGAAAGGCTCTAATAGCTGCTGGCTCCCGGCCCACATAACTCTGTGGCGACTCGAAATCAGAGAATGGACCACCAGGACACATTACACACTTGCCATGCGGGCATGGATAAGGCGAAGTCATCACAGCAACAGGGGCAACGCCTGAAGCCGTTCGCATTCGCTTCCTCATTAATCGCGCTTTAAACTCATCAGGGCACAATTTCAGTACATCTGAGTTCCGAGGGATACTAGGCAGCCGATATTTCTTGCTTATTTGCTTCTTTAGCTCATTTATGCTATCTGATTCACTTATTCCTTGTTCGGATACAGTATCAGCTATCTCTTTACATGCACGCTCAAACGCAGTCGTATCCATTGCCATTTTGCATTATTCATGTTTCACGCGTATCCACTCAGATATTCGCTTCCTTCTTCTTTTTCTTCTTCTTCTCCCTCTTCCGCCAGTTCATCACCCTTGTGCCCGCGTTCCTCTAAATCCGATGTATCAACGCTAATTCCCAATATCTCACCTAATTTATCCACTAGTTCCTTTGCCGCATAATAATCAGGCTCTTCTGCATCTCTCATGTTCTGTGTCGTGCTTGCGAATAGACATATCCCTTTTATCCCTTTCTCTTCCCCTATTGCAACTACAAGTCCAGAAAAGCCAATAAATCGCTCCACATTCGTTCTCTCTATTTCGTGTTTGGACATCTCTTTCAATAACTCCTGGTCGGTTGCACAGCATCTTATCCCTTCTTCTATTACCTGTGCACCGAGCGAAAACACCTTTTTTACGTGAAACTGCTTGAATAAATCCGTAACTGTATCTGCGACCAGATATTGGTTAAGAGAGTCATAAGCCTGATAACCACGTATTATTAGGATATTTTCCGCTTCAAGCAGATAAAATTCCACTTTTGGTAGTTCTACTAAATTGCCTTTCGCTCCTATTGTACCCGCGCTGCTAGGAGCGCCAACATAAGAAGGTCCGTAATAAACGCCCGGGAAACCGTATGAATAGAGTTCCGCAAATAGTCGTGGTTGCAATTTCTCTATAAGCACATCCACTGCAATTTTGCCAACCGACCTTAACCCAGATGAGCCTACTATCGCTATCGGTGCCTTCAGCGTTGTCTTACTCTTATCGCAGTACGTCACCCAAACTTTCTTCGTTATGCCCATAATATTTTTCACATTAATTCCTTTTGTATATGTATGTATATAGCTTCCTTTACTTGTATTTGTATAGCAGATTTTAAAAACCACAAGATTAACACAAGAAATTGGGATTAATATGGGCTAAAGTAGCCCATAGTGTACTGAAATCACGTTACTATCAGTCTATTCTCGTGGAAATCTGTGTAATCTTGTGGTTAGCTAAACAATTACCTTTACTTTATGAATTATTGTATCTTGGATACGCTATTTCAATAGTCACCTTATCGCTACGAGCGATTTCTTTACCTGTTTCTACAGATTTAATAAATGCCATGACTCTAAACTTACCACTAAAAGGGACCTCTTTTCTATTCTTCAGCGTGAAAGTATGACTTGATTTTCCTCCGGGACCAAGGTCTGCCCGTATTAATTGTTCGGGTGGTAATAGCCAGTATCCTGCACCTTTATCTGGATATATCACATCAATACAGACAGTATAAGCGTCCCGCTGCGTGATATTGTCACCTTTATTCATGACCTTGACGTCAAGAGTAACAGATTCACCAAGATCAATTGCTATGTATCGGCTATCTAATAGAGAAGGTCCAGGGTCTAAGACATTAATAGCCACCACTTCTAGTCCCGGCGTTCTTATATTGTGCGATAATGCGCTGAAAGCAATAATAGCTACCAATACGACAATTAATGCAATTCCTATTACGATTTTGCCCTTCATTTGTCATGCCCTCGTTTTATTAATTAGTTTAATTTTATTTTATTTTATGGGGCAGCCCAGATTCGAACTGGGGTCCATGGCTCCCAAAGCCACGAGGATAACCTGGCTACCCTACTGCCCCCTCTTTCTCTTCTTGTTTAATTCTTTATATAATACGACCATATATTAGTGCTTTGCGGCCTTTGTCTTCTCGCGCATCGCTCTTATGCCAATTGCAATATTGGCCATAATCACCCCTTTTCGATCACCTTTCGCCACTAATACGCGGCCACTCTTTTCCCATTGCGTCTTCGGATATGCTTTCTCTATCTCTACCTCAGGCTCCAGCTTGAGCAATCTCGCAACCTGCTCTATCTCTTCCACTTTTGGTGATTTCACCGCATTTTTTCGCGATACTTTTCGACCTTCCTTTCTCGTCCTACCCGCAGCTAAATAAGCAGGCCAGATAACCATCTTTTCTGTCATTTTTACATATCTCTACTGCCCAAAAATAGCGATTTTCATGCCTGTCCATACATCTGCCATACTTATACCCAGCGCCCGCCAGACGACATAAGCACCAACAAACGTGCCTAATATGCTACCCAGATTTGCCAGTGCCGCTACAAGAATGACTTTAAACAGCTTGTTATTCGCCAGTTCTCGTAATGAGTCCACCTTCATCATACCTTTTAAGTCTTCTGCTGTTGGCTTCCTCACATAAGCCTCTACCAATCCGGCAAACCAACCCGCAGCTAAAAACGGGTTCAAAGAAGTAAGCCAAGCAACGGAAAATGCGGTGAGTACCGATAGCGGATGTCCTCTTGCTATCACCACACCTATCGCAGAGAAAACGCCATTTATCACTACCCAATAAAGAAACGCACTAAGAAGAACATCCCAAGAAATGCCGGAGTAAAAGGCTGCTATAAAGACAACCACTAGCGCTACGCCTATCCCTAGTCCTAACAAATGCTTTATGCCAAACCGCTTCTTAGGGAGTGCGCATAACTCCTCCTTCGGCGGTATTAGCTCAGGATGGCCTAGAAGATTCTTTATTCCTGCTACATGTCCTGCACCTACTACCGCAACGGTTTTTCTCTGCTCTAAATTGTCAGTCGAGCGATGATGTTGGAGCTCCAACAGACTTCCCGCGATATACGCATCCCTTTCGTCTAATAGTGCTGTTGCGGCGCCCGGCGAAAAGTCTCTTAGTTCTTCCATCAATTGCGTTACCACGTCTTCATCAGTTATTCTATCCAGATCTAGACCTTCATTCACATTCATACCACCAATTTGTAGCTTTTGGGCACCTTCCTTACCATCTCCACCTTTTCCCCCGCCTCTTATATTGGTGATTGCAAATAGCATAGAAAAAACCATTTTTAACTTCTCAAAAAACTTCATCTTCTTCCAGAATCGCTGCATCGTTATTTGTATCGGTCGGTCAACTAATGCGATCTTACAACCTCTCTCCTCGGCCTTCCCTATTGCCGCCATCATATCCGCACCGGGCTCAATTCCTAACTCATCGCCCATTTTCTTCTGCACGTATGCAAGCAGCCAATGAGTGAGTATTAAAAACGGACTGCCTGTGCTTAACGTATCCTTAACCGAAAAATTTTCGACTTCTCCTTTCAATGATTTGTAGCGTGCTTCACATAACTCAACAGCGACTACGTCTGGATTTTCTCGATCTATTACCGCCTCTACTTCCTTAACGCTCTTTTCTAATATGTGCCCTGTTCCTACTAAGATTGTATTATCTGTAATAGCGCCCGTAGCATCATTCTCGCTCATTCCTGCTTTTACCTTCTCCTAGTTCCCGTAAATACTTAATATCTTCCTCTACTATTGCGATCCAAGCGTTATTTATCTGACCTCTGTTCCATCTCCAATGCACCTACTGGACAGAGATTAACACAAGCTTTGCAGTTGTTGCATTCTTCATTCTTTATCTCTATCCACAAACCCATCAAATCTATTGCCCCTGTGGGACATACGGTAACACACGCACCGCAATACCCACATCGGTATCTATCTATCTTTATCATTTTTCTCCTTGAATATCTGTCCCTCAAATGTGCTGACCTCCGTATCCTTCAGTAACCAAGCATCCTGTGGCAAGCCCGCTTTCCAGCATGTCTGACATAAAAACTCCTCCGCAGACCATCTATTCTCAGCAGCTACTTGAGGCAGTAAAAGCCCTTGATATATACCCCTTTTTACAATCAGACCATGTTTACCTATCTCTATATGTTCTGGCAATTTCTCTGGCTCCACTTTTAACACCTGTGGCGTAGAGAGTATCGTGAGCTCGATCGACACATCCTTGAACTCATCCAGTGCAACCGGTGGAAATCGAGGATCGTTGAGCGCTGCGGATATCGCGGCATCTATAATCGCATCTTCTAACTTAAATATTGGATAGGGATAGCCGATACAGCCTCTTAGATTTTCATGTTTATTCAGCGTGACAAAAACGCCCCTCTTCTCTTCAAAGCTAACAGGCAAGTTATCCGGCGCTTGCATTTTGCTGTTCTTACTCAATTGTTCCACTATTGCAGCTCTTGCAAGTTTTAGTCCCTCTTCTCCCTCTTCTTCCGTTGGCATTTTTGCTTCTGCATGCGGAGGGCAGGATTCGAACCTGCGAACCCCTACGGGAGCAGATCTTGAGTCTGCCTCCTTTGGCCACTCGGTAACCTCCGCTTTGCCAGATCAAACGATTATCGTTGCAGCCGAGGCTATCTTCGCGAACCGCTCCACCGCTTCCCGCGCAACTGGCCCCCTTATCTCTGAACCCGTTGGCATACCCTTCTCATCTACAATAACCGCAGCATTATCCTCAAACTTCACTCGCATCCCAGAAGGCCGCCGGAATTCCTTTCGCTGCCGCACTATCACCGCCCTCACTATCTGCTTCTTTATTTCCGGTCTCCCCTTTTTCACTGATACAATCACCACGTCACCAATTCCCGCCTTCGGGTATCGGTTCTTCACGCCACGGTATCCTTTTACTGCTATTATCTGCAACACCTTCGCACCAGTATTATCTACACAGTCTAAACGTGCACCAGTAGGCAATGCCTTTGTTATCTTTGCTTTTATTCCCTTCATACTACTACCTAAATATGTCTTTTAGCGTTAAATATAAAAAAATCATGATGCTCGCTTTTCTACCACCACAAAACTTTTCGTCTTACTCAGTGGTCTGCATTCCGCTATCTTCACCACATCCCCCACTTTTGCATTTATACAAGGGGGATTATGTGCAGAAATCTTAGACCTCCGAGGTTCAAACCGCTCATATTTCCTTATCTTTTTTAGCTTTGTCCTCAAAACGACAACAGTCTTATGCGCTTTATCACTTATCACCCTACCTTCTAAAATCTGTCCTCTTACCGACAACTTGCCATGAAATGGACAATTGACATCTTCACATTCCTTATCAGGATTCCTGACATCTATTCCTATGTTTCGCATTTTGATATTACCTCATATTCTATAATCTTGCATACTAAACTAAGTTCACTTCTTTATCCTATCTTCTGGCCTTGAAACGAGCAGATTACCTTTTACTTGCACTCGTACTCCGCCGCCCAACTCAAAAATGAATATGTTTCCAGCTTTTGCTATCCTCTTCTCATTCCTTCGCTCTGTCTCTATAACCAGCATATTCCGCGTCTCGTCAACCACAGCCCCACAGAGCCCCAGCATATTATTATTCGTACTCGCTCCAATTTCCGTTTCCAAGCCTATCAACTCGTGCTGCAATATATTGTGTGGATTTATGTTCATGTTCTATCATTTATGCCCTAGCGTATAGCCCATCTCGCGTAGCGTCTTCTTTACTAATTCTTTCTGGTCACCCTGTAATTCGATGCTGCCCGTTTTTACCGTGCCGCCACACGCACATATTGACTTCAACTCCTTCGACAGCGCTTTCAAGTCCACTTCTTTTCCATTCATTCCCTCTATTATCGTAGCATATTTACCGAATTTCCTTCTCACTGTAAATACTTTTACTACTTGCTGCTCCTTCGCGATCTCCTTGCATATGCATAAGTCTTTTGGCAATCCACATTTAGGACAAACCTCCATGCTCATTTCTCTTCTTCTCTTCCCTTTTCTCCTCGAACTGTTTTTATCCTCGCTATTGCCTTTCTTATCTCCCCTATCCTACTAGGATTATCAGGCGCTCCACCTGTGGCTATCATCCCTCGTTCATGTAACAAATCCTTCATTAGACTCTCCAATTCCTCCTGCCGCTCCTGTTCGCCCATCTTTCTTATCTCTTCCATCCTAAATATACTCATTCTTCCTCTTTCTCTTCCGCTCCTTCAACTTTTAATTCCGCTTCTTCCACTTTTACCTCTTCAACCTTTACTTCTTCAACCTTTGCTTTTTCCACACCCTCTTCATTTACCACGACATCTTCTTTTACTACATTCATGCGAAAAGAATCGGGTATATTCGCATCGGGCGCTACTATCCAAACCATGACACCTATAACGCCAGTCTTTTTCTGCGCTATTGAATACCCCTTGTCCACTATTTCCTCAGCTACTGAACCACAGTGTTTTATGTAGCCTTCTACCATCTTCTCCACGCGGCCACGCGGTCCTCTAAGCTTTCCGGACATGGTGATCTCACAGCCAAGTGCTCCTGCACCCATTATACGTTGCAGAGTTGAGCGCCCAGCCCTTCTGAAATGCCAACCTCGCTCTATTAGCTTTGCAAGTCTATTAGACATCAATTGCGCACTTAGCTCAGGCGCTGCTATAGGTTGAACATCTATTTGTGGATTATCCAACTCTTGTTTCTTGGTTATTTCGTCAGTCACCTTTTTTATTCGCTTACCATTCTTCCCTATTATCATTCCCGGCTTCTCAACATGGACCGTTATCTGCGTGCCCATAGGGGTCCTTTTTATATCCATACCCCCATAACCCGCTCTTTCTAACTCTTTTTGGAAATATTCATCCATCCGAACTTTCTTTATCCCTTCCTCCACAAATAACTTCTCTATCACTTTCTTCTACTAACCTCCCACTTCCTTTAGCACTATCTCAACAGTGACGGTCTCCGTATTCTTGGGCGTAGCACGACCAAAAGCACGTGGCATTATTCCATGAATTGTGCGACCCTTCTTCGTGGCCACATGCCATACACGCATTAGATCAAGGTCAAGCCCTTTGTAGTCAGCACTGCCCTTTGCATCGCGTAGCAATTTTAATATCGCCGCGGTTGCCCTTACCGGATATCTCCCGGCATACCATTTATTTAGCCCCTTACGATGCCCAACTTTCTTCTTATATCGCTTGAATGGGACTGCTACCTTCATTCCAAGCACATCCTCCAGGTACGTCTCTGCAGCCCCCACTTTCTTCCCCTTTATCGCTCTGCACACCTCATGCGCATGCTTAGGCGATATATGGAGTTCATAAGCCATAGCCCTTGCTGTCGTCTCCGGATCAATTACGTTTTCCGTGCAATAATTTACCCGTCCCATTTCACTTATTTCAGCGGCACATACTTTGAAGACTTTGTCGCCCCTACTCCCGCAGCTCCATGTGATACTCTCTTTCGTGTCAATGCAAACTCACCCAAATAGTGCCCTATCATCTCTGGCTTTATCTCCACGTATTCAAAGCCTTTTCCATTGTGTATCCCTATCTTCTTCCCTATCATACTTGGCAAAACGATAGCATCTCTTAGATGTGTCCTTATATCATCTTTCTTCCCGGAACTAACTGCCTCCAGCAGTTTCTCTTCTTCCGGTCGCAAAGTCCGCTTTATTTTCCTTCGCTGTTTTGCACATAAAAGTTTAACCAACTCGTCAAGCTTCATCTTCTTTAGCTTTGCCATCGTATACCCTCTATATATGAATTCTTCTTCCTTCTTCTTCAATGTTGTTTTAGATTTCTTCTTTGCCATCAGATCACCTCCTTCCGCTTCGTTTTGCCGCTATGTTCCCAACTTTCCTTCCCGGTGGTGCACCCCTGGCGACTGTTTTGGGCTTACCAACGTGCTGATGCCCACCACCACCAAAAGGATGGTCAACGGGATTCATAGCTACTCCTCGCACTATCGGATATTTTGCTGCTCGTGCCTTCATCTTATGATATTTCTTTCCTGCTTTTACAAAAGGCTTTTCGGTACGTCCACCACCTGCAACTACACCTATAGTTGCAAAACAGTCTGATAATAGCCATTTCTTCTTTCCACTTGGTAATAATACCTGTGATCTTCCTGTCTCATGCTCATGTGATAACAACGTTGCACAATCACCTGAAGACCGTGCGATCTTACCACCGTCATTTGATCTTAACTCTAAATTGCAAATCATGAGTCCTTCTGGGATGTTCCGAAGTGGCATTGTATTGCCTGCTTTTATCTCGGCTGATTCCCCGTAACATACCTCGTCACCTACGCCAAGACCCTCTGGTATGACTATAAAACGCTTAACTTCCCCCCCGTTCTCGTCTTTTGGCTTTATAAGAGCGATAGGAGCACTCCTTGCAGGATCATGCACTATTTCCACGATCCTATAGGATACCGTCTCATTCTTATTCACCCTCACGTGTTCGAGATTACCTTTATAACGATGCGAAGGCGCCCTAAACGTGGAAGACCCTTTCCCTCTCCGCTGTGCTATTATCCGTTTTCCCATTTTTCTTATTATTATAATATACCCAGTGAAGTACCTACTTCTTTCGCCTTGCCTTCATCCTCAAATTCTATTATCGCTTTCTTCTTTCCTTTAGAGGATATCATTGTCCTCACGCTTTTCACCGGTGTCTCAAATACTATTTCCACTTCTCGTTTTATCTCTGCCCTATTAGCCCGTAAATCCACAACAAACGGGAGCTTATTCTCCGCATCTATCATTAAAGTTGCTTTTTCACTTGGAAGTACATGTTTTAGCACCATTTCTTATCACTCCATTGCGGCAAGCTTGTTTATGGAAGATTCCGTCCAGATGGTCAATCTGCCTGGATGCGTTCCAGGGGCAAACAATTCAGCATTTAGCTTAGACACGTATGATATATCAACACCTGGTAAATTTTCCGCGCCTTTCAATATTCGTTTATCTCTAGATGGATGCTCGGACTCTACTTTTCCTTCATCACCAGAGATGACAATTAAAATGCTCTTTTTTGTCTTATACCTTCTGCCCCGCATTTTCCCTCTACCTGCCCGTATTTTCCGGCCTTTTGCACGCAGTAAGTCAGCCCACACGCCTACGGATTTTAAAAATTCCGTTACCTCCGAGGTCTTTTCAAGGCTTGCAAACGAATCCTCCACAACTATCGGCAGTTCTACGTCTATATTAAACATATGACCACGCTGTTTTACGAATTCCGGATTTATAGCGGCTGCTATAGCAGATCTTATCGCTTTACGCCGTTCCTTTCTGTTTATTTTCCTCTTCAGGATCTTCTCAACTTTTGGCGGATGTGCCCTTCTACCGCCAACCGCTTGTGGCACCTTTGCCGCTCTCCGTCCATCCTTTATGCGTGGGACTCTGGCAACGGCTCTGCCAGGACCCCAGTTCTCTGCAGATGTTTTTCGCCCTGATAAAAGGTCTGTACCCTTTGGCTGCAGCCTGTTTGATTGCATTGCCAGCACTGCGTTCTTTATCAAGTCAGGTCTGTATTCTTCCATGAATACCGGTGGAAGCGTTATTTCCCTCACAAAGTTACCTGATAAGTCCACCACTTTCCCCTTTAGTTCTTCTTTCATTTCTCTCGTCTTCTTATCCCCCTTGTTGTGACTCCTTGCTTATATATACTATGTCTGGCGCATCCAATTTAGGAGGGGCTCTAATAGCTCGAGAAAGTCGCACAAGTCTCTTTTTAGGTCCTGGTACGCTGCCTTTTAATAGAACATAATCATTTCTCACGATGCCATAATTCAGGAAGCCCCCTTTTGGCGTTATCTCTTCACCATTTTCGCCTATTTTCACTATCCGCTTATTATATTCTGTCCGCTGCTGATACCCGGTCTGCCCAAGCTGGGGTACTCGCCACCTCACCCTACGAGGCGTCCAACCACCGATAGCACCAACATGGCGGCCTTTTCCCGATCTTCGCGCCTTTGCGTTCTGAATGGTAATTCCCCACCTTTTTACGGGCCCCTGTGTGCCCTTACCCTTGGTTACTGCAGTGGCATCCACAAAATCACCTTCGTTAAATATATCCTTCGCACTTATCTCCTTCCCTAGCATTTCTTTTGCGTATTTGAGGTCTTTCCCTATCTCGCCGCCCATCTGTGTCTCCATCACTTCCTGCTTCTTCTTCGGCACGCCATTCACTGCTTTGGGCAGTGTGGAAGAAATCATACGCAACTCAAGTCCCGTACTATTACTCTTGATTAGTTCTTCTATTTTACTAAGATCGTCATATGCCTCCGTTACCGTCTGCTTACCGTAGTGAGTGGTTTTATAAAGTCGGAATCCCTCTACCCGCATAGGCGGCGTCTCTATTACTGTCACGGGAATAGCTATTTCCATCCCCTTTGTCACGCTATAGCTGGCGTTATCGGTCAGAATAATATGTGTCATCCCGGCTTTATAACCGGCAAAGCCCTGTATATTCCCACCATCGACTATCGTTTCTCTCTTTATCCTACATATCTCACTTCTTGCTCGCTTCCTTGGTGTAAAGGCAAGCGACCCTCTCCTTGGTCTGTGTCTTTTTGCCATCTTATCCCTGTACTGAAGTTAGTTAAAGTTAGAATAAATATAGGATTATATAAATCCCTCTCAGATTTTAAAATGCCGCTCTAACACACTCTTCGGTCTTGCACAATCTCACTTCCGCTCCTCCACAGAGAAGAGGCACGTATCTCATCATTTTACCTGAGTTTGTCAATACGCACTTATACTGCTCAAATGCAGGTGAGACCACGAAACATGTATCGCAAATTACTTTAACGCCATACTTCTCTATCTGTATCACTAGTTCTTCCATGCGCTGCTTTATCCCTCTCGCGGTAAATATAAAGAAATCTTTTTTCACTTTCCTTCCTTTGCCCTCAACCCGCAGTAGCTTGTGTATCTGCTGGAGTTCAAGAGAAGAGCAATGAGGGCATCCAATCGCGATTACATCGGCTTCCTCTACTTCTGCATAAAATTTAGTCACATCGCCTTCTTCTACACCTATTTTTTCAGTGGGTATGTCCCCTGCTTCAGGTGTTAGTCCTCTTATATGATACAGTCCTACGGACCCGGTTGCACCTATTGCAGCGGATAAATGCTTCAATTCGTCTTTGCTTGGAATAGATGGAAGTTCTATTAGCGGTATCCTATTGCCTACGAGTTCGCCAATTAAAAATCCGAGTGCGCTATAGTCTGCATCTGCAAGGTCACAACTCGCACAGATGCGTATCTCGGGCGCTCGGTTCTCTGTTTGGTGAAGCCCATAAAAAGGTGTCTTTCCTATAAGTGCTGCGGCAAGAGCTGAAGGTGCACCTTCCATATTCGTTCTCGCACCGAGGACTGAGTTAGCATATAAAACGGCTGATGATTCAGACCATGCGATATGCGCACCTTTTTGGGGCGCCCCGCCTTCCAGTAGATAGGGAATGCAGGTACACTCGGGAGCTATGCCCAGATTTTTATACGCTGTGAATACCGCAATTTGCTTATCTGCGAACTCTTTTGTGATGTTCATCTCATACCACAGTTCCCTATCCATGCCCATCGGGTTCAAGGTGCTTTTTACTTTTACCGTGCCTTCGAGACGGTTTATGAATTCAAATGCGTCACCTATGGTCTTGTACGATACACCGGACATGTGTGCGCTTGCTATTGGGATCAGCTCAGAAGCGTTGTTTATATCTCCAATTGCTACGAGTATCTCCATCGCTTTCTTCTTCGTCCAGCCTTCTTCTCCTTTGTATATCCGCTCTTCCTCTTTTGTCAGGTGCATTTACTATCCGCTTTAGAAGCTTCACCTCCCTATAATCAAAAACATTTCTTTCAAAAAGAAAGCGTTACCAAAAATATTTTCTTTCTAAGAAAAGCTATACCAATACTAAAAATTTAAAAAGATGAAGACCGTGACAAAAGGCAAAGTGATTGTAATAGCAGCGATTATGTTAGTTTTTGTCTTTGCAGCGCCGATGTGTTATGCTGCGAGTAGGGGCGATAATTATAACCATATAGTTGTACAACCAACACCACAAAAAGTGTTAATCGAACAGAATTTAGAATTCGATGCGTTTGCCGCACCGCCAATTGTATACCGATTAGTAAGTGGCAATGTAGTGAATACGTATCCAGCGGACAGCAACAGCCGTATTTACAACGTGAATTGGCCAATGTCCGGTGCGTATTATGTGAACTATAACTCAACGACAAAGAATGCAGATGCTCAGCTTTCTGTCGAGGCGGTGAATATACCATTAGAGCTTAAAGTAGGCACAACAACGGTATCGTTTATCGCTGTGGGAACAAAGCTTAGAGTTGATACCGCGGGAATAAACCTGTTCGATGAGGACATAGTTGATCTCATCATAAAGGGTCCAGATGGCCAAATAAAATATGATATTGAGAACGATCAACAATTTACAGACATAGCCGTGTCAGAATTGAAGAAATATGGCACTGACGGTCTCAAAACCACTGGATGGAAGATAGGCGACTACACGTTCCAGATAAAGACCGAATCAGCGCAGGCATGTGGCTTGGATGCGATGAGTGAAAAAAAGGATGTTAAAAGAGGTGGATCCTATTATGAACCTTCCCCTACACCGGCACCATCACCCAAAAAAGAAAATGAGATTGCGGTACCTCATTTAACACCAACTGCCACACTCATGCCAACAGTCACCCCTACAGTTACACCGATTCTGACGCCGATACCATCATCAACGCCATCTCCAGCTGTTTCACCAACACCGGCAGCATTAATACCCGGCTCCGAATTTTTGTTCGCTATGATCAGTATAATAATTGCAGTATGCCTCTTCAGGCATAGGAAATGAGTCATAACGAGTGAATACAGATGCGAAAATTGCTCTGCCACAAAAAAGTTTATAAATGTTTCTTCCTTTTTTGTCATGAAGATAAATGAATGGCAAAGCGATAGTTCTTTTCGCTGTTATTGTAGTCGCAGTAGGCGTATTTTTCGATGTGGGTCTGGTGGAAGTCACATTTAACCTTCTTCAGCCACCCGTAAATTTTGCTCGCTCCGAGAGCCCGTAAGAACGTGTAGAGTTAATGGTTTTTTTAGCCTTTGCATCTTCTGCAATCCGCTTTCTAAGCGCAGAAACACTCATTTCCACCACCTTTTTCTTTTTTTTGCTCGATTCTTTTCTTATCGTAACACTCAACGTCTTATTCTCTACTTCCTTATCTCCCACCACCGCAACATAAGGTATCCATTCACGACCCGCATCCCTTATCTTCTTCGACACTGTCTCTTCCCGGTCGTCTACATCCACCCTTATCCCGTTCAGTACTGGCAGAATACTGTCTATGTATTCCAGGTGCCTTTCTGCTACAGGAAGTATTCTCAATTGTGTAGGCGAGAGCCAAAGAGGCAGCATAGGCAGAAATCCGTCTTCTTTCTCTAAATAGGCCTTCTCTAATAACGCATATATGCATCGCTCAATTGCTCCGCTTGGAGAACAATGGAGTATGATAGGTCTCTTTTTCTCGCCATTTGCATCTATATACGTTATACCATACCGTTCTGCATTCTCCACGTCTATCTGGACGGTGGACAGAGCCGATGCTTTTTCTGATGCATCCACAAAGTTAAACTCGAATTTGAGCACGAAATAGAAAAAGCGCTGGTCCCAGCACTCTATCAGTACGGGCTTTCCCGCTATTTGGACTAAATCTTCTACAAAACCCTTATTCGCATCGTAGAACTCCTTTGTGAATCTTATTGCAACTTCATAATCGCTCGTTGAGAATCCTATACCCTCAAGAACTCGAATACAGAACTCGTACTGTTTCTTAAACTCATCCAATGCCTCATTCATGTCTCTGCATAAGGTATGCATGTCGGGCATCGTGAATTTTCTCAAGCGCCGAAGCCCAACAAGCTCACCCCGCTTTTCCTTTCTAAAGGAAGGTGCAAGTTCAAAAATCTTCAACGGCAGGTTCTTATACGATATACTCATATCTTTACTCATGAGGAACTGGCCGAAACAAGCCGAAAAGCGTAAGAATAAGTCAGGGTTGCCGCCTTTGCCAACTATCGAATATTGCCTTGCGGGAAACCGCTCGAGGTAATCTTTCAGCGCTGGATGCCTCGTACTATACATTATAGGCGTCTCCACTTCCACAGCACCGTATTCTGACACGGACTTCCGGACATAATCTTCTAATAGCACCTTTATCAACTTCCCCTTAGGATAAAAACGCATATTCCCGGGGTCCGAAGCGGGTTCGTAATCTGCAATTTCTAACCGCTTCATGAGTTCCACATGCGGTGGTATCTTGTCCACTTCTCTTCTCTTCTCACTTTCATAGACGAAGAATTTCTTCAAATTCGACGCTTCTTCAAATTCAAAATCAGATGTTACCTTCCCCTCCACATCCATAAAGAAGAAATGAGATTCTGCTTTTTCTTCCGCTTCTAACGCCTTTGACGTCTCTTCCACCTCTCCTGCCTGAACCTTTATTTTCCGTGATAACTCGGATAACGGGTGCCCTTTACATCGCACTGTGAACGATTTATACCATCCAAATGGTGCCCTCGTTACTTCTATGCCCTGTGAAACCAAATCTGATTCTAGCCCTCGCAATATCTCTATACTCGTATCAGGCGAAGCTAGTTCAGAGCTTAAGTGTGCATATGGATATAAAACTATTCTTTCCGCATTGACCTTGTTGAAAATAGAAATAGTTTCTTCAGATGCTTTTTCTATAACATAGTTTACATTCTGCTCATCCTCTCGTTCCACCGCAATGAAAGCGACTAATGCTTCTTCTATCCGCTCTTTCTTACTCGATTCTTCTAGCTCTTCGGCAACTCTCGTCTTTGCCTTCGCTTCGTATTCTATATAATCCGAATGTATGAACAGCAGTTGCAATTTTCTTTACCCTTTATGTTAATATCTCATTATCTTAAATGGCATGGAAAGAATCCAAATACAGACGAAAGGGAATAGCGAAGTCATGGACATTACAGGGGAAGTAAAGGGAATAGTTAAAAGAAAAGGTGTTGATTCCGGAATATGTGTGATATTTACAAGACATACGACTACGGGAATTACAATAAATGAGAACGAGTCCGGCCTGAAAAGTGACATTTTAACGTTCCTGAACGAGTTAATCCCTAAAAGTGGGGGATACGCGCATGATAGAGTTGATAACAATGCACATTCACATCTCAGGTCTGTTGTGCTTGGATCGAGTGTGACAATACCAATAGAGGGCGGTGATTTAGCTCTTGGAACATGGCAGAGTATCCTATTCATTGAATGTGACGGTCCAAGAAAGCGAGAAGCATGTGTGAAGGTTATTGACGGCTAATTCTTTTGTCCCAGTGTGGTAATGGATATCCTTTGGGCTTGCGGAGCCCAAAATCCGGGTTCGACTCCCGGCTGGGACGTCTATGAGTTCCAGTAGTTCACCTCAGCGCAACTCCAAACAACCGCACAAAATTGTTCTCAATCTGCTCTTCCACCATCTTTACATCGCTCTTTCTCTGCCTCGATATCTCCTCATACACCACTTCCACATTCTGTGGTACATTTCTCTCTTCCTCAACAGGCGAAAGGTAAGGTGCATCTGTCTCGGTGAGTAAAAGCGAAAGGGGTATTCTCTTCGCCACTTTCCTCATGCTCTTACTTCTCGCTATTATCGTTGGCAGCGATACGTAATATCCTTCTTTGCATATCTGCTCTGCAAGTAGCGGTTTACCAGTGAAACAATGAAAAACCGCTTTCTTTACGTCTTCATCCGAAACGATCTTCAAACCGTCTTCTATTGCCTCGCTACCCGTACCACGCAAGTGAAGCACAACCGGTAAATCAAGTTCCTTTGCAAGCTCGAGAAACGCCACAAATATCTCTTTCGTCCTCTTTATCTTCTTCGGGTCTTTTATCCAATGGTAATCAAGCCCGATCTCACCAATACCCACTATTTTTCGCTTGTTCTCGCTTATAAATTCCGCGTACCGCTCTATATCCTGGTCCGTATTCTCAGATACGTGTATTGGATGAAGCCCGAGAGTGACAAAAATGAAGTTCTCGTGCGTTGCCGCAAGTTCTATCGCACGCGTTGAATCTTCTGGCTCTACTCCACTTATCACTACACCTCTTAACACCTTCTCCGCATCCGCTATTACCTGCGCCCTATCGGCGTCGTATTCCTTGAATGTAAGATGACAGTGTATATCAATGATTTCAACCACCCCCAAACAAAAGTCTACCCCGTAATCTTTCTCAGAAAGAAAGATTATCCTTCCTTTTTGTAAAGCTTTTTTGCGAAGCAAAAAAGCTTTTATTTGAACATCATCTCAGATTTTTGCAACTGCATCAAATCTTCTGTACTTAGCTTTTCACCGTCTCGGAACCGCTCATAAATGTCTTTAGCCCTTTTCTTCGCTTCTATTCGCTCCCGGAATACCCAATCTTCACTTACTTTCCGCTTCAGACCTGTTATTACGCGGTCAAAGTCTTTTAGGTCACGAAGATGCCGAATATAAAGCCTGTGCACTCCATCTGCCCCCTCTTGTGACTCCAAAAAGTGCTGGTGCGCTTCATCTGCTTTTGCCCTTACTCTATCTGCCTCTTTAAAGCATCTCACCATCTTATCACGGCATTCATGGGAACATTTCACGTTTTTTATTACCTCTTCGTGATATTTATCGGACTCCTTTCGGTACTTTTGCGCCTTTTTCAGCAATTCCTTCAATTTCTGGTCCTTCTCCAGTTCCTTCTCCATCCCATCAAATTCCCGTTTCAACTCGGTTATCTTCGCCACTAATTTCCGCTCTTTTTCCTTGCTAAGCACCTCTACCTGCTGCTTTAATTCTAACTTGTCTATTCTCTGCCTAAGCAGTTCAAAAGCTTGTATGCTCTGCATATCATTTTTCTTCCGCATCTGCTCTACAGTAGAATAGTGCTGGGACGCTTTTTTATTCAACTCGCTACGTTTCGCCTTTCCGTCCCCTATCAGCTTCTCGTATTCCTCTCGTTGCTTCTTGAACCCCTTTGCCTTCACGACCGCGCTTTTTATCCGCCCGTTCAACTCATCCCTTAACTCAGCCCATTTGCTAGCTTCAGAGTTTAACTCGGTCCTTCTCGCTTTATACTCATCCGCCTTTTTCGTTATTTCCGCTCTCCGCTCTTCCAACTCCTCTAGCATTCTCGTTTTATATCTATTACACTATCGTATATAAAAGCTTTCATAGTTATATTGTTGGAAATGCGTATGCATCTCCATCATCTGAGCAATAGTGAATGTGCTGAAAACCCGCCCTTAGCGCTTGAACTTCATCCTTTATCTTATTTTCGTCTTCTCCCTTTATTACTACCCGTGCTATAAGAGCCGCTATTTCTCTCATCTCCGATTCCTTCATCCCTATCCGCGTAAGTTCTTGCACACCAATTCTGATCCCGGCCGGCTTTTCGGGGTCTTTATCAGAAGGCAGCATGTTTTTATTTATTATTATATTTGCCTTTTCCAGTTTTTCCGCAACCACCGCCCCACCACCATGGCTGAGTGTGTTTATGGCAATTTGATGCGACTCGGTAAATCCTTTATGCTCGCATAAAACATCAAACCCTTTTTCATATAGGCTCTGTGCTAATACTTTCGCATTTGTGGTTATCTGTGTTGCATATGCCTCACCAAAATACAGCATTTCCGCTAATGAAACCGCCAATCCCGCAACATGATGCAGGTGATGATTGCTCACAGTTCCAGGAAAAACAGCACTATCTATTCTCTCTTTTAAGCTCTCGTTACATAATAATATCGCACCCTGGGGGCCTGGAAAGGTTTTATGTGTGCTGCTTGCCACAACATCTGCCCCTTCACGCAAGGGATCCTGAAATTTCTTTCCCGCAATAAGTCCTAATACATGTGATCCATCATACACTATATTCGCACCCACTTCATCCGCTGCTTCCCTCGCCTCAGAAACAGGGTGCGGGAAGAGGAATAGACTACCTCCAAACAGTAATAGCGAAGGCTTATTTAGCCTTATCGCCTTCACCATCTTATCTACATCTATATTCATTTCCCGCACGTCATATGGGAACGTTTCCAATGTCAAATTCCGCATCGCGGGGACAGAAACTTTCGAATGACTTATATGCCCGCCATTAGGTACGGATAATGCCATTAATTTTTCGCCCGGAGAAGTAAGAGCAAAAAGAGCGGCAATATTCGCAGTTACGCCCGAAATAGGCTTTACATTTGCATGTTCCGCCTCAAAGAGTTCTTTTGCAAACTCTATTGCCTTCGTTTCTATCACATCTATGTATTTACAGCCTTGGTAAAACCTGTTTCCTACTTCCCCTTCTGCATACCTGTGCGACAAATCAGAAGCGAGTAGCATCCTTACTTTATTACTCGTGATATTCTCACTTGCGATCATTGGCAATGCGTTTTTATACAGTTCGTGATGTCTCCTTACTGCATCCACAATATTTTCTATCTCTGCTTCCATCTCCTTTCTTCTCTTCATCTCCCTTTCTTGCCTCCACTTTCTATTTTAACTTTTCAATAATAAAGAAAGGACAGCCATCCTTACAGGCGTGCCGTAAAAAGCCTGTCGGAAATATCTTGCATTTTTTGTCTGGTCCACATCGGCATTTATTTCGTCCAATTTGGGGAGTGGATGCATAATTACCACATCTTCATTCTCCGCTATAAGCTCCGTAGTTATCCGGTAGGTGCCCGCCACTTTGTTATACTCCGTAGGGTCAGGAAACCGCTCTCTTTGTATCCTCGTTACATATAACACGTTTACTTCTTTTATAAACTCCGTTATTTTAGTTGATTCAAAGATTTCGGCCCCCGCACCTTTTAAGTCCATTTTTATCTCATCTGGCATTCTCAAAGCATCCGGTGACACAAAAAATAGCTTCGCACCATATAATGATAGGGCATAAGCCAGTGAATGCACAGTTCTACTGTATTTCAGGTCTCCAATCAGAGCAATCTTGAGTTCATCAAGTAAATTCTCCTTCCTTATGGTGTATAAATCGAGCAAAGTCTGCGTAGGATGCTGCCCTGCACCATCACCGGCATTTATTATCGGCACAGAAGAGAAAGAAGCAGCCATTCTCGATGCGCCTTCCTTCGGATGTCGGAGCGCGATTATGTCACAATATCCTGAGACTACCCTTATAGTATCCACTAAATTTTCACCTTTCGCTGCGGAACTCGCTTCGGGCGAGGATAAATTTACCACTTCACCACCCAATCGCTTCATCGCCACTTCAAATGATAGCCGTGTTCGAGTACTTGGCTCATAGAAGAGATTGGCAAGTATTTTACCTTTTAGTAACTCGCTTTCTTGTCCCGCTCCCCGTATGGCATAGGACTCTAACTCCTCTGCACGATTTAATATAAAATCTAGTTCAGCCTTCGAGAAATCACGTGTCGAAATGATGTGCTTTTTCGTGAACATTCCTAATATAATGGTATATGTATCTCTATAAAAAATAAAAAATGTGGGAAATGATAGAAATTTAGGAGTACACTTTCTTAGATCTACTTCTATCTCCCTTTATGCCTTCGTATTCATTGTTATTTCCATCGAAGAGACATTCGCTTTGTCTCCGCCTTCCCCTTGTATTTGCTCCGTCCCTATTTTTATGTCATTCACTTCCACTCCAGGCATGAACTTGTTCTTTACCACTTCTGCGGTGTCTACAGCCCTAGAAATTGCTCTACCTCTCGCCTTTATCACTACTTCGTCAAAGCCGTTGTTAAACTGCGTCACCACAGCTAAGACATAACTCATCACAGACTTATTTCCGATATATATCACGTTGTCTTCTGGCATTTTTTGCATCACCACTTTGCACTATAGGTCTAGTGTATATATAAATGTATCACTATAACACTTAGGAAATCAATTTTTACTATATTTCTCTTCGGGGTCGAACACTTTCTTACCCACTATTTCGCCGTTTATCTTGCGGTAAAAGCATGATCGATATCCCATATGACAGGCCCCCCCTATCTGCTTCACCTTCAGTAGCACTGCATCTTCATCACAGTCTATAAAGATGTCCTTTACTATCTGCTCATTACCTGAAATCTCACCCTTCAGCCATAATTTACCTCTGCTCCTGCTCCAGTAATGTGCCTTTCCTGTCTCTATGGTTAGCCTCAGCGCCTCATCATCCATGTGTGCAAGCATAAGGACCTCCCCAGTTTCATAATCCTGTACTATCGCGGACTTTAATTCCTTCTCTTTGACCATTTTGTTTTATTCCGCTTCATTCTCCTCTTTGCTCAATACTCTCACACTATCCCCTCTGACCGTGACAGGTATCGGAACCATAGCTTCAAATAATTCGATAGTGATTTCTTCATGTGCCTCGTCTACTTTTTTCACCCTTGCTAGTTCGCCTTTAAATGGTCCCGAGACAATTTCTATTATACTACCTTCCATTATCCCCGTTACAGAGGGTTTTGGCGTAAGGAAATGCTCAACTTCTTCCAAGCCCATCACTCCTTTGACCAATCCCCTTGCATGTGGAATACTCTGAATTATTTGTTCTAGCGCTTCAGGAAAAGAGGCTTCTATGAGCAGATACCCCTTTAGCTCTTCAGGCACCATTATCGCCTTAATTCCATGATCCTTCACACCTTCTTCGCCCAATGCACCCTCAACCATAGTCGCAACTGCTAGCTCTTGATTTACCGTTGTTTTTACTGCATATACATTAACCATACTACAAAGCCTCAGGTAATACTGTCATCAAGAGATAGATAAAAAACCCGATAAGTCCAATCAGAGCCATCGCGGCACCAGCGATTTTAGAAATCTTGGAGAACTCATCTCTCGTTGGCCGTTTCGCCAACTTCAGTATTCTTATGTACACCTGTAACTTCTTCGATAGATCTTCAAACTTCATTTCCATTGTTGTCACCTCTTATTAATTAATGCACGATTTCAATGCCATATCGCTCTTTCTTTGTATCCCGCTTCGCATATATCTGCTCGGACGTCACACCGGTCACAATGAGCAGAGTTCTTAGCACATTCTTCAGCTCGGGACTTACCTGAACACCCCAGATGATTCTTGCATCAGGGCTCATCATTTTAGACACTTCCTGAAGGGCGCTTTCCGCTTCCTCTACGGTCATGTCTTCACCACCTGTTACATTCACCAGTGCCGATTTTGCATCGGAGACGTCAACATCGAGCAAGGGCGAGCTTAACGCCTTTCTCACTGAGTCTATTGCTTTATTCTGGCCGTCTGATTCTCCAAATCCAATCATTGCCATTCCACCATCTTTCATCACCGTTCTCACATCTGCGAAGTCCAGATTTATAAGACCTGGTTTTGTTATCAGTTCTGTTATCCCCTTTACCGCACGCATAAGGACTTCATCGGCAACTCTAAAAGCATCATTTAATGGCAATCTCGGGACTACCTCCAATAACCGGTCATTTGGTATAACAATCAAAGTGTCAGTATTCTCACGCAGTTTTTCCAGTCCTACATCTGTATTTTCCATCCGTACATCCCCTTCTGCCTTAAAAGGGACGGTTACCACACCGATAGTAAGAGCGCCTGCTTCTTGCACTGCTTGTGCAACTACCGGCGCTGACCCTGTTCCTGTGCCTCCGCCTAATCCACAGGTTACAAATACCATGTCCGCATCCTCAACCATCGCCCTTATATCAGAATCATTCTCCTTCGCTGCTTCTTCGCCTAATTTCGGGATACTTCCTGCACCTAGCCCCTTCGTTGTCTTTTTACCTATCAATAGCTTATTATCCACTTTTGAAAACAACAAATGTTGCGCATCTGTGTTCAGTGCGAATAAATCAGCGCCAAAAATACCGTCCACTGTCATCCGCTCTATCGTATTTGTCCCACTTCCACCGCATCCAATCACCTTTATAACGGTCTTTGATTTTTCCAAGATCTTTTCTAATTCAGCATCATTCTCCCTTACGGTTACTTTCTCGCCCTCCGAGACTACCCCCCCACCAACTTGTTTCATCTTCTCTACCTCACCATTAAAAGTAATATACCCACATAATGATAAAAGCACTTAACATTTATACTTTGTTTTGTTTATGATAAAACTTTTTTCTAAATTTATAAGTTTTAATGCGGAGGGAGGGATTTGAACCCTCGAACCCCTACGGGACAGCGACCTCAACGCTGCGCCTTTGTCCTCTTGGCAACCCCCGCAAACTTTCCGCTTTACAATAAAAAGAAAAGCATTATTTATAGTAATATGTTCCTTCCACGAGCTTTATAACTTCTTTTAGCGGTATTTTCAGCTCGTTCGCAACTAGTTTTGCATCTTCAAATTCCGCAGCTAGGTTTAGTAGATTACCTTTTGCATCCCTGCCTATTTTCACACCCACTTCTTTTTCCACACCTTTTATTCTCACCTTCACCTTCTTCTCTTCTCTATCAGCAATGAACCGCTGTTTCACTTGCATGACTCGAACGCCCAGAGATCCGGTCTCGGCCATTATTCGATAGGCTATTTGTGGGACGTCTTGCGGTGCTGCAATCACCTTGATAATGTGCCCGCTTCTGTTCTTCTTCATCTGTGCAGGTGTGATGGCAACGTCCTTCGCACCCTCCGCCATAAGAACCTCTATTAGATTGCCCAGCACCTCACCGGTGACATTGTCTACATTGGTCTCCAGTACGTCCACATCATCTGTGCTTAACAATGGCATGGATTTCGCGATTTCGCCTATGCTCGCTCTTAAGACGTTCGGCACAGGCAAGTCCCTTGACCCGGCACCGTATCCTGTTTCTTCTATACGCATTGGAGGAGAAAAGGGCTCAGAGCGATGAACAAAATGTGCCAATATCGCTGCCCCTGTCGGCGTGAGCAGTTCAAACTCAGAAGGACCACCGTGGTATAGCAAAGCGGACTGTTTCAATATTTCAAGTGTTGCGGGTGCCGGTACCGGTAGAAGTCCATGTTCCGTCTCCACGAAGCCGCCACCAACCGAAATTGGGGTGCTTATGATCGTGTCAGGCCGAATATCCAAAAGAGCTGTTGTGCTCCCCACCACGTCGCCTATTGTATCAAGATCACCGAGTTCGTGAAAAGTCAAACTAGCTTTCGGCATACCATGCACTTTTGCTTCAGCATCGGCTATCTTCTCAAATACGCTTAACGAGTTCTGTATTACCGCCGTGCTCAATC